>USJB01000053.1 GCA_900554905.1 uncultured Collinsella sp.
CCAGCTATGGCGGAGGGCGTATCTCCGTCGAACTTGCGCATTCAAAGATCACCAACGACCTGCTGCCCTCGCAAATCGAAGGTGAGCGCGGCACCGTCCAAATTGACCATCTGTCCACGCCCCGCAACGTACGTATCGACTATCGCGGCGACGTCGTGCGCGGATCGGCGACCGAGGCGCCGCGCGAGCAAGGCGGCAACGGCCGCGTGCTCGACCTGCCCAAATCGAGCAACACTATGGAATACGAACTCACAGACTTTATCACCGCCATCGGCGGCATCGATAACGTTAAGGAAGAGATTTGGGAGACCCCGGCGGGACGCCACGAGCTTGGCCACTACCGCGATGTCACGCTCGTCTCACTGCGCATCATGGATGCCGTGCGCCAGCAGGCCGGCATTACCTTCCCGGCCGACGCAGGCAAGCAGGCATAGCAATGGGCCTCTTCGATACGTTCTTCTCCAGCGTCACCGGCGGCAGTCGAGAGCCTCAAAAACCATCAAACGTCGAGCTCGAGCTGCGCCGCAGGCTTACCGTACTCGCAAGCGACGAGGCCACTCAAGACACTCCCCTGCGCTATTTCTTGCGCTGGGCGGGGCAAGTCCAAGGCGTTGGTTTTCGCTTTACCAACACCAACCTCGCGCAGGCGCGCGCACTCACCGGCTGGGTGCGTAACATGGAAGACGGCTCAGTCGAGATGGAAATACAGGGAGCTCCGGCAAACATCCTATCTCATCTCGAGGCACTTCATGCCTCCTACGAGCGCATGGGAACGCGTTTTCGCCTCGTAGATGCCCAGGCCCGAGCCCCACTTGCCAATGAAGACGGTTTCAGTCCTCATTATTAGTATTGTGTGCTAAATACGGTATCATTTACCTACGACCGTTGATAGAAAAGAGGCGAGGCGCATGGCGGTGCAAAGAAGAAATACCAAGCAGCGAAAGCTGGTTCTTGACGCCGTGCGCCAAAGCTACAACCATCCCACCGCCGACGAGATCTACAATATCGTGCGCGAGCAAAACGACAAAATCAGTCGCGGCACGGTCTACCGCAACCTCAACCTCTTGGCCGATGCCGGCGAGATCCTCTCCATCAAGACACCAGGCGGAAGCCGTTTCGATCGCACCACCGAACCGCATGCGCATGTCATCTGTACCTCGTGCAGCCGCGTCATCGACGTACCGCTCCCCTTCGATGCCCAGCTCGACGCCAAGGCGTCCGAGCAAATCGGCTGGCACGTCACGTCGCACTACACCATCTTCGAGGGTCTCTGCCCCGACTGCCGGTAGATGTTTGGAACATGCCTTAAAATCCACCTTTCCGCACTTTGCAGCAAAAGGTAGATTTCTAGACATGTCCCAAATGTCTACTCAGCGAGCAGGCGATGCAGCTCTTCTTCGACCGCGCGCACGTAGCGGACGCGGTCGTTAATGCCACGCATAGAGGGGTTGCAGCTCTCCATCAGATAGGGATGGCCCACGACGTTGAGCATGTCGCGATCGTTCTCATTGTCGCCAAACGCCATCATCTCATCGGGCGAAATACCCAGGGCACGACCGTAATCGGCAAGCGCGGAGCCCTTGCCCGAACCGAAACCGATAAAGTCCGTCCATTCGGTTCCCGACGTCATCACGTCGACACGGTCGCTAAAGAGGCGCTCAAAATGCTCCAGCGCCGCCGGCTGATCCACCTCGGGCGTCTGGAAGGCAATCTTAATGACGTCCTCGTCGATGTCCTCGGGACGGTCGACCACCGCCACATCGCAGTGGACCTCATAGCGCAAATGGTCGACGAACGCATCGTTGCCGCTCATGGTGTAGAGGTGCCCCTCACACGAAAGGGTCACGTCGGCATGGGGGTAGGCGACCACGGCATTCGCAATATCCATCGCCAGGTCACGCCCCATAGAGCGCTTGACCACGGCACGCCCCTCGTTCATCACCAGGGCTCCGTTTTCGCATACATAGGCGAGCTCATCGGCCACCGGGGTAAACAGGTAGCGCAAGCTCGCATATTGACGACCACTCGCCGGCATAAACACGATACCGCGACGATGCAGCTCATCGATAAGCTCAAAGGCCTCAGGACGCGGCTCGCGCTCCCCCGGATGCAGCAACGTGCCGTCCAAATCGCATGCAATCAGCTTGATTCCCTCAAGACCCATACGCTTCCCCAAAGCCTCCTATCAACAGCAAGACGGACCTTGATTGGTCGCCCCTCAAAGCCCGTCTTGCGCATACGCGCGCTTAGCCGCGCGTCTTTTTTACGATGGTAAAGTCCGGAGCCATGCTCACGACGACCTCCGCCGCACTCGACGCAAAGCGCCGGTCCGCATCGAGCTCGCGTGTGACCACCGAGAGCCGAACACCCTCGACGCCCCGGAGCATGCGGCCCAAAACAGGCTGCACCGGCGTATACATGCGCACGGTATACTCGTCCGAATCGCCTCGAAAAAGCGGCGCATGCATATTGCCGATCTCCCAGCACGCATGCGCGAGCGCAATCGGGTCCATGCGGTCAACTTCGACCAAATAAACCTCGGCGCTGCGCAGGCGCACGACAACCGCCACGGGCACCACGCCCGAACGGTCAATGGCGAGCACGTCGCCGTCGGCAAGACGACCACCGTCGGTAGCATCCAGCCGAACATCGATCGTGCACCCCAGCTCCGTCACGCCCGCAAACGCGCATACATCAGCCTGGTCCCAATCGAGCAGTAGCTCATCGACCTCAAAGACACCGCCCAGCTCCCGGCGAAGCAAAAGCTCATAGGACGGGTCGTTGAGATTTCCGAGGCACGCTGTCGAAACCAGATTTGCAGGCATAGCCTAACCCTCGACCTCGACGAGCTCGATATCAAAGTTGAGGTCCTTGCCGGCCAACTCGTGGTTGGCGTCGAGCGTCACGGCCTCGGGCGTCACGTCAATGACGACGGCGGGGACAGGCATGCCGCTCGGCGTGGACAGGAAGAGCTTCATGCCCTTCTCGATCTGCTCGATGTTGGGAACCTGCTCGGCCGGGAAGGTCAGAACCATCTCGGGATTGTGCTCGCCGTAGGCATCGGCAGCAGGAATGTGCACAGTCTTCTTCTCGCCCACCTGCATGTCGACAACAGCGGCGTCGAAGCCCTTGATCATCTGACCGGCGCCGCAGGTGAACTCCAGCGGCTCGCCGCGATCGTAGGAGCTATCGAACTGCGTGCCGTCATCGAGCGTGCCGCGATAATGGGTCTTGACCTTCTTGCCCTGGTTGGACATGGTAACCTCCGTGATAAGGGCGGCGCACAACGCGGGCCGCCATGAACATATGGCGCTAACTATACCCTAGTCATACAATTCAAAGACAGTTTGCAAAGAAACGCTGCAACCGGAGGAACCATGGCATATCCCGTATTTGACCTACACTGCGACACCGCCGACCGCATCGGCTGGGCCACGCTCGATCTCGACCTGCGCTTTACCGCCGGCACCGACGGTTATTTCCCCGGCGACGAAACGCATCCGCAAGATTTCGACCTCATCGAGGGCAACGCCTGCGCCATCTCGCTTGCAAAGATCGGCAACACGCCGTGGGCACAGTGCTTCGCCACGTTTGTCCCCGATGAGATTCCCACCGCCCACGCCGCGCGCTTCCAGGCGCAGATCATGGCGCATATGAGCGGCCAGGCAATGCTCAACCACGACCGCATGGTCAACGTACGCAGCGCCGCAGACATTCGCCCTGCACTCAAAGACGGCAAGGTCGCCTGCATCCACACCATCGAAAACGCCACGTTCTTTGCCGAGGACCCCGCGCTGATCGAGGTGCTCAAGAGCTTGGGCGTGCTTATGTCGTCACTCAGCTGGAATGCGCAGGGACCGCTCGCGAGCGGACACGATACCCACGCCGGCCTCACCGCCGCCGGCATCGAGGCACTTACGCAGATGGAGCACGCCGGCATGGTGCTTGACGTCTCCCACCTCAACGATGAGTGCTTTGACGAGGTTGTCGCCCACGCCACACGTCCCTTCGTCGCCAGCCACTCCAACTCCCGCACCGTCTGCGGCGTCAAGCGCAACCTCACCGACGACCAGTTCCGCACCATTCGCGACATGGGTGGCATCGTCGGCCTCAACTACTGCAGCGAGTTCCTTTCCAACGACGCAACCGACAAGACCGCCGCAGACGTCACCTTCGACCAGCTGGCGGCACATATCGAACACTGGCTCGACCTGGGCGGCGAGGACGTCATCGCACTCGGCGGCGACTGGGACGGAGCCACGGTGCCCGCTTTCCTCTCCGATGCCAGCAAGATGCCCGAGTTCCAGAACATGCTCTCCAAGCACTTTGGCAAGACCGTGATGCAGAAGCTCTGCAGCGATAATGCCCTTGCCTTCTTTGAGCGTTATTAATTTCACATCCCCTGAGCGGGCCGGCATGCCGAACGGTCGACATGCCGGCCCGTCCCCAATCTGAAGGACCACTTTTGACGCAGCAATTTACGCTTTTCCTACCCCAACCGGATGGGACTCCCATCCCCGTCGTCGTTACCAAAAAGCGCGTCAAAAACTTCAACCTGCGCGTCACATCGAGCGGTGAGGTCCACGCCAGCGCACCGCTCGGCGCCAGCCGCGAGCGTATCGAAGCGTTTGTGAAGCGCAACAGCGCCTGGATTATCAGACGACTTGCCCAGCGCGAGCAACGTCAGGCGACGGCGCGAGAGCCGCTCAGCCCCTCGTCCATCATTGCGCTTTGGGGCAAGCCCATCACGGTACAAGATGCGCTCGATCACAACTTTGCATCGCCCGCACCGCGGCCCAAGCAGGCCACCTTCGCAAGTTTTATGGGCGCCGACAAATCGAACGAACGCCCACAGGCCAAGCGGCGCGCAACCCTCGACGGCCTGACGTCCGATGAGCTCCAGACCCGCATCGACCAGCTCTATGCATCCGAGGTCACCGCAGCGCTACGCGACATTGTGCACGCGTACGAAATCGCAATGGGCGTCACCGTGGCCCGCGTCTCCGTGCGCAGCATGAAAACGCGCTGGGGATCATGCACGCCCAAAACCGGCGCCATTCGCATCGCACGAGAACTTGCCGCCTACCCCGTCGAGTGCCTTGACATGGTTGTCGCCCACGAGCTCGTCCACTTGCTCGAGCCAAGCCACAATCAGCGGTTTCACGCCCTGCTCGACACGTACTGCCCCAACAATAGGGCTCTGTCGCAGCGGCTCAAGCAGCCACCCCTCAACAAGCTCTAGCGTCGACTAGCGCACGCGCTCGATCTCGACGCCGCAGCTTGCCAGGGGAAGACCGACGGGAGCCCAAGGCTTATCGAGCTTAACACGCACGCCAAGCAGCAGGGGGTAACGACGTAGCAGCATCTGGGCCACACCCTCGGCTGCAGCCTCGATGAGCTTAAACGTATGCTCGCGCAGATAGCCATCGACATCGTGGCATACCGAGCCGTAGTCAATCGAGGCGTCCAGGTTATCGTGCTCCCCCGCTGCACGCAGGTCGGCATAGAGCACCAAGGACACGATGAACTTCTGGCCCAGCGCGTTCTCTTCGGGATATACGCCGTGGTTAGCAAAAACCTCAAGACCTTCAACGGTGATGCGGTCGGCATGGCGCAGATCGTCATAGCTCACGTGGGGTACCGCCGTTGCGGTGGATATTTCGCCCCTTCCACGGCGGGCGAGCTCGGCACCTTCAGTCTTGGTTGCATTCTCGGGCAGTTTCTTATTGCTCATCGCGATCGTCTCCTTCGTTTAGAACCCCGACCGCGCAAACTAACTACACGCGAATCGACAGGTTCTTTTTATCATCGCTCCAGTTGCAAGCATTGCGCGCGGGGCATGCAAAGCAGGCGCGTGAGGCCTTGTCGGCCGCATAGAGCAGACGCTCAAGCGGTTGGCTGTTCACGCGCAGCTTTCGATGGCCCAGAATGGCCGTCTTAATGGCTGCGGCATCGGCCGGCTCAAACGCCACGTCATCGGGCATGCCGCCGAGAATCGCATCGGCGACGCGTTCGCTTGCAACATCATGGGATATACCCGATTCATACTGTTCATCTTTGCCGATATCGTGAAGAAGTGCCGTGGCGTAGATGACCTCACGGTCAAATTCGAGTTGTTCCTCGAGATTCTTGATCCACATAATGCGAGCGACATCCAGCAGGTGGTCAATACCGTGGCGGCAGAAGATGCGCCCCGATTCCAACTGTGCAATGTTGCCCAGGTGCCGCCGGAACAGACCGTTGGCACAGATGTAATCAATGCGAGGCATGGCACCAAAAGGCGCCAGGCCCGAAGCCATAAAACCGCGACGCGGCGTTCCCTCGTCAGTATTCGATGTAAAGTCGTTGACGACTCGCATAGTTAGCGTCCCAGCATCCTAAAGAATCGCTCCTCGAGCGCCGGATCGGCCTCAAAGACGCCGCGACGAGCGAGCGTCACGGTCTTGGTGCCAGGCTTTTGCACGCCGCGCATGGTCATGCACATATGCTCAGCTTCCATGAGCACAATCGCTCCCTGGGGAGCGAGATACTCCATGAGGGCATCGGCAACCTGCGCACACAGCTGCTCCTGCAGCTGCAGACGACGGGCGTAGACCTCTACCGTGCGGGCAAGCTTAGAAAGCCCTGCGACACGGCCGTTGGGGATATAGCCAATGGCAGCCTTGCCGTAAAACGGCAGCAGATGATGCTCGCACAGCGAGTAGAACGTAATGTCGCGCTCGATAACCAAATCGTTCGAAGCGACGGCAAAAGTTTTGGACAGGTGCTCCTCGGCACTCTGGTCCATACCACCGGCGATCTCACCATACATACGGGCAACGCGCGCCGGGGTCTCCAGCAGGCCCTCACGAGTTGGGTCCTCGCCTATACCTTCAAGCAGCAGCTTAATGGCAGTCTCGACTTTTTCCTGATCGACCATCTGGGCCTCACTTTTTTCGATTTCGCGTTCGCGCTATGGTACCACGCCGGCACGCAACCTCTGCCAGCTACATAGTATGGGTCGAATAGACCGGATCGTCCCGCCAAAGCTCCACAGCATCGCAAAGCGCAACGCCCTCACGTGCAGCACGAGCGCGCGTGGCGTTCATGTCGATCACGCGCTGATTGCTCGAGCCCCTAAAGCGCAACGAGATATCGTACAGATCCTGAACGAACGGGCCGTCCACCAACATGTCGAGGCAGGCCAGGATACGGTCCGTCACCTCGGTATGATGACGGCCACCCGGCATAAGCTCCTCGAGCACGTCGCCGGTAAAGCACCAAATGGTCTTGCCCGACCCCGCGGGATAGGCCGCACGCACGCGTTCGATAAAGTCAACAAGCCCCGCCTGATTCTCGGGCTCCATAGGCTCGCCGCCCAGAATCGTCAGGCCATCGATAAAGGGATGGTCGAGGCTCTCGATAATCTTGTCCTCGACGGCACAATCGAACGGCTCACCCGCAGCAAAGTCCCACGCGACAGAGTTAAAGCAGTTCTTGCACCCACGACGGCACCCGCTCACAAACAGAGAAGTACGAACGCCTTCCCCATCAGCAATGTCGAAATACTTAATGTTCGCGTAATTCATAGGTAACTCTCCCGGGAGGCCGGGACATATCATCCCGTCCTCAAACATTCTCGGCCTTCGGCCTGCGAAACTGCGGGCGGGACGATATGTCCCGGCCTCATGCAAAGGGTAACTCAATGAACGAAGCGAACATCGAGCATAGGGTTCGAGGTCCAATAAATACTCAGCTGCAGCTCAACCGCCATCGCAAGTAAATCGCAGCTGCAGCTCGAATTATCTCCGCTACGAACTTCGAGGAGTGAGCAGACCGCATGCCGCATCTCAGCTACGTCAACTTGGCTGAGCCGAGAGGGCCGCTTGGGCTTTTGCTCGATATAAGTTCCGCACGCAAAGAAGGCCACTTAATGTGGCCTTCGTCTTGCG
>USJB01000054.1 GCA_900554905.1 uncultured Collinsella sp.
CGCTCAAGCACCGAAGACGCCGCACCATTTGCAGGACTCACCGACGACATGCCGCCAGCACCAGAAACTGCATCGGCGCCTTCAACATGTTCGGGATCTTCTTTGAGCAGCGTAGAACCAAAGTGCTCCTGCCCCTCAAACCAAAGCCCCGTCAAACCGCGGCCATCAGCGGCAAGCAGGATTTCGCCCAAAGGCGAAGCAAACGTCGTCGTGACCACCAGCGGCTCCTTTCAAAACTCCGCAAACATAATACCGCGAACTGTGCAGACAACCCCGCAGATACGTCTGGGCGGGCTCGCAATTGCTTAAGCGAGGCTGTTTTCCCCAATCAAGCGAAGAAGACGCAGAGCTTCGACGCCAGAGCGGTACCTCTATCAGCTGAGCTCTAATACTTTCCCGAGAAGTGAACGAGTAAAAACAGCGCCCTGTAGCATCGACTTTTTTAAGGACTCAATTCCTGCGGTTTTTGTCTAAGAATCCTGCAGTTTTGTTCGAAAAAAGTGTGCATGTTCCAGGGGTCCAGATTTACTCGTTCACTTCGCGGAAAACCATTCACCTTCGATTCGAGCCTTAACCAAATGCCCTCTCGAACTATGGCCCCTGTCTCACCACAGCGATATCAAAGCTTCATGGCGGGACGGTATCATCGGACGCACGCCGTAAATCTGGCGCGGTCGTTCTTGGGGAGGCATTTCGCCCGTGTCGTGGGTCGTCGCAGCATTTGCGTCAGCACTCTTTGCCGGCATCACATCCATCTTGGCCAAATGCGGCATCAAACAAACCGATTCCGATGTCGCGACGGCCATTCGCACCTGCGTGGTGCTCGTTTTCGCCTGTGCAAAACACCATCGCCATCGTGCTGAGGAAGCTCTAAACGACAACCGCGCGAGCTCGCAAACACACGACCCCGCGCGGCTTCTTTCTTAATGACTTTTGGAACAGCGGCCCAGCAGGCGCTACATTCTCACGCCAGGTTTGGGATGCCTGTACTGACCGTGGGATGCCGTGCGTTTACCGTGCGAGATGGCAGATTTGGGACAACAGTGCAGGCAACGAAGGCAGGCTGCGCACTCCGGCTTTGTCCAGACGGGAAGGCCGTCGCGCATCTCAATCGCCGCCATGGGGCAGCGCTTGGCACACAGGCCGCAGCCGATGCAGCGATCGGCATCGACGGCAAACTTGCTCGTCTGCTGCATACGCGGCAGCCCAAACGCATGATGCGCGCACGATGCAAACAGGGGCACGCGATGGCGCATCATATTGCCCGTGCGCCGCTCCCGCACCGCCTCGATCACAGCATCAATCTGCGCCTCAGCAGCCCTATTGATACCCTCAACCTTTTGAGGGTCAGACAGGTCGAAAACAGGCGTCCAGGTATCAGGCATCTTGACGCTCATCGCCGCATCTAACTCGAGCCCACGCTCGTGCAGCAGGTCGCGGGCAAACTTGGCCGATTGGCCGGTCGTCGAACCGTACGTCGAAACATAGAACGTATAGGGGCGCTCGCCGCCCTTTGCACCGGCAGCAATCGACAGGTCGGCAGTCTTCAAAAACTCGATCATCGGTGTCGGCAGACCCCAGGCATACACCGGAGCAACAAATCCCAGCTGGCAGGGGCCTTCCGTCGCAACAAGGCGAAGGGCTTCGGCATCAAAGCGCTCAATCGACATAACTTTGTCGCTTGTCGCCGCTGCAATGCGACGCGCCACATGCTCGCTGTTCCCTGTCGCGCTAAAGTACAGGATCATCTCGTGTCCCTCTGGAGTTGACTCGCGATTAACCGTGCTACTTGCGCAGCGGCTTGGGCAGTGGGATACCGGCGGCAATGGCTGCGGCGATGATCATGCAGACAATGCCCTTGAGCGGGAAACACATAAGCAGCAGGCCCACGACCATGACCGGCTGACGCATGACCGCACCCATCGTCGATGCCGTGCAGACGGCGACACAAAAGACCGGATCGGCGCCGGTGAGGATGGCCAGTCCGTAGCCCAGGCTTACGCCCGAGAAGATAACCGGGAAGAAGTGGCCGCCGCGCCAACCAAGGTTGATGAGGGCGGGCGTCAGCATGGCCTTAACGAGACCGGTCGCGATAAGCACGCCGGCGGGAATGGTCAAGTAGGTTTCCATGAGCACGTCGGCCTGGGTCTCGCCGGCAAACATGGTGTAGGGCAGGACCGTGCCGCAGATGGCGAGCGCCAGACCGGCTAGCATGGCCTTGACGACAGGACGCTCCCCTATTGCATGGGCAAGCGCTTCGCTCGCGTGCTCAGAGACAAAGTACAGCCAGCCGCAGATTGTTCCGATCAGCGACAGAGGAATGAGCCAGGTAAGCTCCAGGTTGCCCACCACGGCGGCCTCGAACCTCGGCATACCCATGCCGCCGCCCATGAGCTGGCCGAGCAGCAGGTAGGCACCCAGACCGCCGGCAATCGCAATACCGTAGACCACCGTCTTTTGCGCCTTGGGCAGCTTGATGGTGATCTCGCCGGACGCGGAGCCCTCGTCGCCGTCGGCACTACCGGCAAGCGGCGCCACAAAGCCAAAGACGGGCGCAGTAAAGAGCGCCGTCAGGGCAGCCTGGGTGCCCAGCAGCGTGAGCTCCCTAAACTCGGTGCCAAAGCGACGCATACGGTCGCCGACCCAGCTGCACAGACCCGCGATAACGCCGGTCAGGCCGGCCTCCGGTCCAATGCTTCCGCCAAACAGCAGCGGCAGCAATGCCGCGAGCGAAAGCTTGCCCAGGTTGTCGTACGGGTAGCGCCCGTCTTGCTTAACCTTAGCCATCACCTGGTTGAGGTCATCGGTCTTGGTGCCTGTCATCTTTTCGTACAGACCGATTAACAGGCCGCCCAGCAGGCAGACAAAAAACGGGTACGGCAAAAAGCCAAACGGGCCGCTGGCAAGCTCGGGCGAAGAGACGCCCAGCGCGTGCGGAATCTCGGTCCATAGATAGTCGATACCGTGCTCCATCGCAAAAAAGAACAGCCAGACCGCGGCACCTGCGAACGCACCGGTCACGGCAACGCTAAGTAAAAACAGCGCGCGGTTTTTGGGTTTGGCAAGGTTGTCCATCGGGACCTCCCGCGGTCAAAGTCGACATAGATACGTTTTATTGTAGAGCGAGCGTTGCCCGAACGAGCCAACCATCCACGCCGCGAACGGCACCATTGGGAGCCATAGTGGGGCAGGCTCAAGACTTATCCGTTGATAATCGAGGCAATCTCGCGCAAATCGTCGGCAAAGTAGATGCCGTGCTGGCGCCGCGGGCTCGATAGGCCCTTATCAATCATGTGCTCGAGCAGCGCCTTGAGGTCGTTGTAGTAACCGTCCAGGTTATACAGGATGCATGGAGCACTCAGGTGCCCCAACGACACCGCGGACATGACCTCGGCAATCTCCTCGAGCGTGCCCGTCCCACCGGGAAAGGCGATGAACGCATCGCCGAGCTCAATCATCTTGGCCTTGCGCTCCGCCATATCACTCGTCACTATGAGGTCGTCGATACCGTCATGTTGAAACTCAGCCTCGATAAAAAAGCTCGGCTCAACACCCGTCACACGTCCGCCAGCATCGAGCACGCTATCGGCGAGCGCGCCCATCAGGCCCGATTTGGACCCGCCGTATACCAGCGCGTGTCCGTTGGCGCCAATCCAGTTGCCCAGCCCCTGCACCGCGGGCAGAAACGCTGGGTCATTGCCAGTGTTGGCACCCAGGTACACGGTGATGTTCATATTTGCCCCCCTGTTGTGGCGCGCGACGTTCGTCTTAGCGCTGGCGTCGACGATACTCGCGCACGCGACGCGAAAGATCGGCGAGCTCGTCACGATCGAGCTCTTCCAAATGCTCAAGATCGTCCATAAAGCGCGCCATGGTGTCCTTTTGGCGCAGCTTGATAAGCGTATTGCAGTAGTTCACCGCCACGCCCGTGAGCATGGCGATGTAGAAGATGCTGATGACGCTCAGAATGACGGTAATGGCGCGGGCAACCGGTGTCTCGGCAGGAATGTCACCAAAGCCGATGGTCGAGACCGTCTCAAAGCTAAACCAGAGACCGTCGCCAAACGTAAGGGACGTGGGCTCGGACAGCCAGACGGCAGTCGAGCACAGCAGGTAAAAGATTAGAAACAGGCCCGTGATGCGCGCAAAGCCAGCCTGGCGCAACACGTCGGCAAGCGTCCTCAACTTGTTCATCGCGACCCCTTTTCCCAGACGCCCAATCACGTTCGCTCGGTATTGTCCCACGCCTCCCCCGCAAACGAAACTAGTCATTGGGGACGTTCTTAAATGACTAGTCAAACAAGAACGTCCCCAATGACTAGTCGTTTAAGAACGTCCCCAATGACTGCCGGGCGGGAGCGTTTAGCGGTGCAGCTGCCGACTGGGCAGGTTGAGCTGGTATCCTTATGCGGTAATGTCTCGATTCGTTAGGATTGCATGTGAGAGCTGCCACTGTCCTTCGTTCAGTTATATATCGCGCCCTGGCCGTTGTGCTTGCCGCGCTTGTCGTGCTGAGTTCTATCGCGCCTGTCCAGGCTTTTGCCGATGACTCTAGTCAGCCAGTCAAGACGGTCCGCGTTGGTTGGCTCGTCAACAGCGAAGGCTTCCAGAACGGCACCCCCGGGGAGCGTCTCTCGGGATGGGGCTACGAGTACCTCCAGACCCTGTCGTACTACACGCCCGGCTGGCGGTACGAATACGTCTCCGGCACCTTCACCGAGCTTATGGACATGCTCGAGGCAGGCGAGATCGACCTCATGCCCAACATCTCCTACTCCGAGGAACGTGCCCAAAAGCTGCTCTTTTCCTCGAACCCCGAGGGCACCGAGCGCTACTACATCTACGCCAGGCCCGACCGTGACGACCTTGCAAAGGGTGACCCTCAAGCACTCCAGGGTCTCACTATCGGTTGCAACCCCGACGTCATGCAAACCTTCGTTGGCCAGCAATGGCTCGCCAGCGAAGGAATCGCCTGCACATACAAGGAGTATGACGGAGGATCCGATCTCTTTGACGCGCTCGCAAACGACGAAGTCGATGCCGTCATCATGAACGACACAATCTCGTCGCCCAATGCCTCCCCCATGTTCTACATTGGTTCGAACGACTACTACTTTGCCGTTCCCAAAAGCCGCCCCGACCTGATGGACGACATCAATGCTGCCATGACGGCAATCGCCCGCGTCAACCCACGCTATAACGACGAAGTAAAATCTCACTACTCGACCCAAAACAGCGGCTCATCATCGCTCAACGGCCCCGAACGTTCCTGGCTCAAAGCAAATGACAACACCATCACGCTCGGCTACATTACGGGCAAACTCCCCTACTGCAACGAAGACGAAAACGGCGAAATGGAAGGCTCGCTCGCATCGCTTGCGACGACGCTGCACGATAAATTTGGCATTACGGTCAAAACCGTCGCCTTTGATAGCTACAAGATGATGTCAAAGGCCCTGTCAAAGGAAAGCATAGACGTTGCGCTGCCGGTATACCGAGATTACTGGTTTGCCGAGCAAACAGGCGTTGTGCAGTCGGTATCGTTGGGAACCATATCCCTCACCGCTATCCACACCGGCAGCAACCTGAACAAAAACCTTCAGAACATCGCCTGTACCAAATCATCGTTTGTCAACAAAAATGCACTTGAAAGTCTGTTCCCCACAGCGACCGTAACCGAATACCAATCCGACGATGAAGCGTTCGACGCCCTCAGGAAGGGAACGGCGCACTGCATCGTCGCTCCCAGTTCACGCGTAAAAACCATCGGTGACCGTTACGATCTCGAGGACTGCGAGACGACCGAGCTCCCTGACACCTGTGAGATCTCGTGCTGGATTTCGCGCGGAAAACCCGAGCTGTTGGGAATCATCAACAAGGGCATCATCAATGCCGGAGAATCGCTCTCCGCAAGCAATTACTCCTCCACGTCGTACACGGCCCAGGAATCCAACACGCTTCAATTCCTTTACCGCAACCGCACCGCCATTGCAGCTACCCTCATCGGTATGTTGTCGGTCGGCATCGTCCTGCTCATCTGGGCGCTCGTACGCGCTCGAACCGAGCGCAAAAAAGCCGATGCCGCCAACGCCGCTAAGACGGCATTCCTCACGCGCATGAGCCACGACATCCGAACGCCGCTCAACGGTATCCTGGGCCTTATCGAGATCGAGGAATTGAAGGAAGGCGATATCCAGGTCGCCCGCGAGAGCCGTGCCAAGGCGCGCGTTGCCGCCAATCACCTGCTCTCGCTGATCAACGACATCCTCGAGATGGGCAAAATCGAAGACCGCAAGCTAACACTGGAGCATGCGCCTTTTAACCTCAAAGAGCTCTGCGACGACACACTGGTGCTGTGCAAGCTCCGCGCGTCCAGTAACGGCATCACAATGCAGGACAATAGTCTGCCGTACGCCACGGGGCCATACATGATCGGCAGTCCCACCCATATCCGACAGATCATGATCAACCTGTTAGACAACAGCATTAAGTACAACAAGCGCGGCGGCTCCGTCACCTTTAGCTCAAAGGCCAAGCCACTCGATAACGGGCGCGCTCTCTTTTGCTTTAGCGTTTCGGATACCGGCATTGGCATGGCTCCCGAGTTTTTAAAGCATATCTATGAGCCGTTTGCCCAAGAAGGTGACGATGCGCGCAGCAAGTTCCAAGGAACCGGCATGGGCATGCCAATCGTCAAGTCGCTTATTGAACTGATGGGCGGCACCATCGAAGTCACCAGCAAACTCCATGTGGGCACCACGTTCTACGTGGAAATTCCGCTCGATATCGACAAGAACCCCCAGGCGCGGACGGATACGGTCGAGAAGGCGCTCGACTGCTCACTCGCCGACATGAACGTGCTGCTCGCCGAAGACAACGAATTGAATGCCGAGATTGCCCAGACGCTGCTAGAATCCGAGGGCGTCGTGGTCACCCGCGCCGTCAACGGCAACGAAGTCGTCGATCTGTACCTGTCTCATCCCGCCGGCAGCTTCGATGCCATTCTGATGGACATTATGATGCCGGACATGGACGGCTATGAGGCAACCCGCGCGATTCGCCTGAGCGAGAAGGTCGATGCAGCCGATATCCCCATCATCGCGCTCACCGCCAATGCCTTTGCCGAAGACGCCAAGGCGGCACACGACGCCGGCATGAACGCCCATCTGTCCAAACCGCTCGACTTTAACAAGCTCAAAAACATACTCGCCCGCATCAAGAAAAACGGATCCGTTTCGCTATAGTTTGTGCTCAACCACCACGCACGACCAGAAAGGAAGCCAACGATGTTTAGGCCCTTACGTCGAAAGAAACGCGCCATCACTGACGAGGAAGCGCGCGAACTGCTCGCCACCTGCAAGCGCGGCGTCTTTGCCGTCAACGGCGACGATGGCTACCCGTACGCCATTCCCGTCAACTACTTCTTTGACACCGAGCACGACAAGATTTATTTCCATGGCGCCAAGGCCGGCCACAAGGTCGACGCACTCAAGCGCGATGACAAGGTCTGCTTTACCGTTTACGGCAACGAGTGTTACAAGGACGGTGACTGGGCTCCCTACGTTATGAGTACCGTGGTCTTTGGCCGCTGTCGCCTGGCGAATGACACCCCCGCGTTTATCGAGGACAAAGTCCGCCAGCTCGCCCTTAAGTACTACCCTTCTGCCGAGGAGGTCGAAGAGGAAATCGCCAAAGACATCAAGGGCGTCCAACTCTACGAGATTTCGATTGAGCATCTTTGCGGCAAGCAGATTCAGGAAAAATAAACCTCCGCAGCAGGTCTGCGCCCAATGGTTACAGATGCCTTACCACACGGGGCCTTCCAGCCGACTTGGCAGAAGACCCCGCATGCAGTGCTCACTTACCGTGCATTAAAAACGTAGCGGTCCA
>USJB01000055.1 GCA_900554905.1 uncultured Collinsella sp.
AGGAATGGGCCGACGAAGCTAACGCCCGCCGCGCTCACGCTCGCATGATTGCCAATGCACTTGCCGTGCTAAGTGTTGTTGCGGCGGTGGCCTTTACCGGCACAATCGTTATGCTCAAGCTGCGCAAGCGCAAGCCCAAGCCGCTTTTCCAGGACGAATATTTCCGCGATGTGCCCTCGGCCGACCATCCCGCCGTGCTTTCGGCCCTCATGAGCTGGAACGAGGTGCCCGATCAGGCATATATCGCCACGCTCATGAAGCTCACTGACGACCGTGTGATCAAGCTGGAGCAGGCGACCGTGACCAAGGCCAAGAAGGGTCTGTTGGGGCGTGAAAAAGAAGAGCAGACGTATCGCGTGACGGTGAGTGATGCGGGCTGGAAGTCGGCCAAGGGCATTGACCGCATGGTGCTCAAGGTCTTCTTTGCCGGTACTAAGCCTGACGAGAACGGCGATCGCTCGCGCACGTTCGACGAGCTGCAGCACTACGTCAAGCAGCACGCTACACCCGTGGGCGACAAGCTCGAGGACTATCAGAACACCGTTAAGGGCAAGCTGGCTGATAGCGAGTACGTTGCCTCGGACGGCATTGTTGCAATGGTGTTTTGCCTGGTTCTTGGTATCCTGATTGCCTTTGTTCCCGTGGGATCTATCTTCTTTACCGATGGCGCACAGGCGAACATTACCGCCGCGGTTATCTCGGTGCCGATTGTGCTGGTGGGTATCGGCGTGGGCCTTACGTTCCGCCGCTTTACGCCGGAGGGCGCCGAGGTGGCGGCTCGCTGCAAGGCACTTAAGCATTGGCTCGAGGACTTTACGCGTCTAAAGGAAGCCGTCCCCGGCGATTTGGTGCTGTGGAACAAGCTGCTGGTGATGGGCGTTGCCCTGGGCGTTTCGAAAGAAGTGCTGCGACAGCTGGCCGAGGCCGTGCCGCCCGAGGTGCGCGAGGCCGACGGTTTCTACGACAATTACCCCTGCTACTGGTGGTACTACCATCATTACGGTATCGAGTCTCCGCTCGATTCGTTCGATGACGTGTATCACGAGAGCATCCGTGAGCTGGCGTCGAGCTCCGACAGCTCGAGCGGCGGCGGAGGCGGCGGCTTCTCGGGCGGCGGCGGTGGTGGCGTCGGCGGAGGCGGCGGCGGAACGTTCTAACGGTCGTAAGCTATGGGACGGGCTTTTCTCGACAGCCGTCGGGGGAAGCCCATCCCCTTTTTTATGCGCTACCTACGAAGACTGTCCCCAACGACTAGTCACTGGGGACGTTCCTAAATGACTAGGTATGGCTGCCGGGTTTAGGCTGTTAGGTCGAGTTCGTAGAGGAAGCTTTCGCGCGGCATGTCGTGGCGGCGCTCTTCGCGGTTGGCGCGGTGCGTGGCCGTGCGCTTAAAGCCGTGCAGCTCGTAGAACTTCCACGAGCAGTTGGAATCGGTGCACAGGTGTGCGCTGGTCGCCCCGCGCGAGGACAGATGCGAGATAGCGGCGTCGAGCAGAACCGTGCCAACGCCCAGGCCGTGGACGTCAGAGTCGACAGCGAGCAGCGTGACCTCGTTGTCATGCGGCAGTGGGCTTTTCTCGAGCAGGCGGTTGTTGGTTCGGATGGTTGTGCGCACAAACGAGAGGTACTCGGCGCAAGCTTCGGGCTCCAGCTCGCGCATCTGCGACAGCAGTGCACGCTCAGTATCCATCCAATGTTCCCTGACGGCGGTGCCGGAGCTCTGTCCTGCACGCGCAAGCGCAATGCCGCGCGCCTGACCGTCGATTACGGCAACCTGCGAAAACGTCGAGGAAGAAAGGCAGTAGGCAAGGTCGCACGCGGCTTCGAGGCGGTTGTACTCATCGTTATCCGAGTTGTTGTGCCAAAGCTGCTGCAGGATCAGCGCGATGGCGTCGAAATCTTCGGTATCAAACGGTCGGTAGAGAACCCGCGAGACCATGGTGCCTCTTTCTATTGCGGATGCATATCGAGCACAGTTCTACCACGCCATTGGCATCTAATTATGGTGCCCCTGTGTTCCATCAACTCACCGTGCCCAGTGGCGCTCCTGCAACCCCGCTCGCAAGCTTTTTCTGCACAGCCGTGCGTTGCGGGGTGCATCGTCGCGCTCGATGCGCTACATTGAATCAGTATTTTCAATGCCGCTGCGCGAGCGCTGCAGATCGACGTATCACCGACTCACAGAGCACGGCGGCGTACCAGACAGGAGGACTGCATGGGATCTGATGTGAAGATCGCACGCGCGTTGATCTCGGTTACCGATAAGACGGGCGTCGTCGATTTCGCACGGACGCTGGTCGATGACTTTGGCGTCGAGATCATCTCTACGGGCGGCACGGCTCGTGCCATCGAGGACGCGGGCGTTCCCGTAACCCCCATCGAGGAGTTCACGGGCTATCCCGAGATGATGGACGGCCGCGTCAAGACGCTGCATCCCAAGGTTCACGGCGCGCTGCTTGCCCGCCGCGATTCCGAGCAGCACATGCAGGAGGCCGCTCAGCACGGCATTAAGCTGATCGACCTGGTCGTCGTCAACCTGTACGAGTTCGAGAAGACCGTCGCCAACCCCGAGGTCACCTTCGCGGATGCCATCGAGCACATCGACATCGGTGGCCCCTCCATGCTGCGCTCTGCCGCTAAGAACGCCGCGAGCGTTACCGTCATTTCCGACCCGGCCGACTATGATGCCGTCCTGGCCGAGATGCGCGAGACCGGTGGCTGCACCACGCTTTCCACCCGTCGTCGCCTGCAGGTGAAGGTCTACCAGACCACCGCCGCCTACGACACGGCCATCTCCCGTTGGCTTGCCGCCCAGGCAAGCGACGTGGCGGACACTTCTGCCAAGCTCGAGATTTCGCTGGAGAAGGTCGACGACCTGCGCTATGGCGAGAATCCGCAGCAGAAGGCTACGGTCTACCGCTTTGCCGAGGGCTGCGAGAACACCGCGAGCTCGCAGTTTCCGCTCGTGGGCTCCGAGCAGATCCAGGGCAAGCCGCTCAGCTACA
This sequence comes from uncultured Collinsella sp., assembly GCA_900554905.1. Classification (GTDB taxonomy): domain Bacteria; phylum Actinomycetota; class Coriobacteriia; order Coriobacteriales; family Coriobacteriaceae; genus Collinsella. Next base: position 3,006 of record USJB01000055.1, read on the forward strand.
ACAACTATCTGGATGCCGACGCCGCTTGGAACCTGGTCCGCGAGTTCGACGAGCCGGCCTGCGTGATCCTCAAGCACCAGAACCCCTGCGGTTCCGCCGTTGCCGAGGACATCACGGCCGCCTACGACCGCGCCTTTGCCTGCGATCCCAAGAGCGCCTTCGGCGGCATCATCGCCTGCAACCGTGAGGTTCCCTATGAGCTGGTTGAGCACTTTGCCGATCAGAACAAGCAGTTCGTCGAGGTCATCATCGCCCCGAGCTATACCGATGAGGCGCTCGAGCGCATGGCTAAGCGCCCCAACCTGCGCGTGCTGGCTACCGGCGGCGTGGACCACGGCGCCCAGGTGGAGCTGCGCTCCGTCGACGGCGGCATGCTGGTGCAGGAAGTCGACCACGTGACCGAGGATCCCGCGACCTTTACGTTCCCCACCGACCGCAAGCCCACCGACGCCGAGATGGCCGAGCTCGAGTTTGCCTGGAAGGTCTGCAAGGGCGTTAAGTCCAACGCCATCCTGGTTTCCAAGGGCAAGGCCGGCATTGGCATGGGCCCGGGTCAGCCCAACCGCGTTGACTCTGCGCTGCTTGCCTGCGAGCGCGCCGAGGACTTCTGCAAGCGCGAGGGCGTGGAGAAGGGCGGCTTTGCCTGCGCAAGCGACGCGTTCTTCCCGTTCCGCGACAACGTCGACGTGCTTGCCGCACACGGCGTGACCTGCATCATCCAGCCCGGCGGCTCCAAGCGCGACGACGAGAGCATCCAAGCCTGCAACGAGCATGGTATTGCGATGGTCTTCACGGGGGCCAGGCATTTTAGGCACTAGAGGCTTTCCCAAGCACCCGACCTTGCCCCTCAAACCGTCGCTTGCGTACATTTAGTACGCGGCGCTCCTCTTTCGGGGCAATCTCGGGCACTTGGAAAACCCTTAATGGGATGTTGTTCTATCCCATTAAGCTGATCGGTCGCCTGACCATATCGTCAAAATAATCTCCGCAAAAGACGGCTGCTCCGTTTGGAGGGCCGTCTTTTTGGTATAAGAGGACGGAATGACTAACACGAAAGGTATGACCATGCCCCAGATTGATGATGCCGAGCTGTTTGACAATGCCGATGATCAGCGTGCGTACGAGGACTTTTGCGCCAATCAGGAGGCGGTCGAGAAGTTTACGCTCGATAAGCCCGCGCTTGTATGCCGTTGGCGCATGTCCAACAAAAAGGTGCCCATGCTCAACCGCCACATTCGCGCACTATCCGAGCGCCTGGTGCAGGGCGAGCCGCTTACCCATAACATGCTCAGCTGGGCAAAGCAGCACGTTGAGTGGTCGCTTGCCGAGGGCGATTACACCGCGCGCGACGGCGTGCTCATGCTGGTGATCGACGTCAACGGCAATGCCGCCATGACGGTGGGCGAGTACGAGCCGCTCGCCGATACGTCGGCCAAGGCGCTGCGTGCCCGTTCCGCCGAGGCCCGCTCCGAGGCCGACGAGACTGGCGTGGCGCCCGAGCTGCTCGCTGCCGTCAACGACGGTGAGCTGGCCTTTGTGGCGCCGGCGGACGAGTGCCTGTGCGGTACGGCGACGCTCATCGAGCAGCTGGCCCAGACCAAGGGCATCCCGGTCACGCGCGTAGATATTCCCGCGCAGCTTAAGGGCGCGCTGTTCCTAGTGAGCGACGAGCACGGCGTGGTCCCCGCAACCGAGACGGACGCCGCCGAGGCCGACGCCGCCACGGTCGCCTTCTTTGCCGACGGCTACGAAAAGCTCCGCGCCCGCCGCTTCTAACCTCAAGGCAGGGTGGGCTTACTGAAGCGAGCGAGCGCGTTCGATGGCGTAGGCGAGCGACAGCTGCTCCATCTCCGGGGTGCATTTGTAGCTCAGTCCGGTGAGAGCCGTCACCTTATCGAGGCGATATCGAATCGTGTTCGGGTGCTGGCCAGTCTGCTTGGCGGTTTGCTCGATACGTCGGTCGTTCTCGATGAATGCGGCGAGCGTGGATTCCAGCTCACTGCCATGCTCGCTGTCGTGCTCGCGTATCGGCGAGAGGATCGCCTCCGAGAACGATCGCATCTCCGGGGTTTCCGCAAAAGGCATCACGGTTCTCAGGATGCCGAGCTGCGTATAGCGGACGGGACCCTCGGCCCGTTGACAAGATAGGCGCTGTGCGTAAATCGCCTGCGAGATCGCCTGCGCCACCGCCTCGTCTCCAAACAGGATATCGCTGATGCCGAGCCCTTCCGCTCCGCCATCGATACCGCTAGCCTCGATGAGCTCCGTGAGCGCCTGCACGATTCGCTTCACATCGAGCGTCTGCTCCGAGTCGCTTGTCGCTATGAATAACAAACCTCCGTCATAGGGTGCCAACATGTTGTGGCATCCGGCGAGGGTCGATTTTGCACAGAGACGTTCGATTTGCAAAAACGTATGCGGGTCGAGGGGCTCTGCAAACGATGCGAACAGGGCGACCGCTTCGTCCAGAAATGACGGGTTGAGACCTCGGATGCGTCGGCAGATGGACTCGGGCGATACGTCTGTCCTTAGGGCATCGATCTCGCGCTGCGCGAAGTCGATGGACGCGAGCTGCTCGATATGCCGTTTGACCTCATAGATGACGCCGTCAAAGAACAGTGAGTCGTCGGTCGTGAGAAAGACCGGGTAGTGCCGCGCGTTGGCGTAGCGGATGGCTTGTGCAGGACATTTTTGATGATAAGACCGCTCGTTCCCTTGGCGACGAGGTATTTCACGGCTTCAGTGATGAGGTATGGGTCGTCCTTCGCATAGAGGAAGGTGCTGAGGACGATCTCGTCTGGGCTGAAGTTGACGCGCTGGTACTTGTTCTTGAGGCCGGGCATGAGTTCATAATCGAGAATCCCGACGCCAGAGACGGCGCGCGAGACGCCATCGCTGCCGGCGATTAGACGGACCGACCCCTCATATTCCCGTGAGAAGTCCGAGATGGTGTATAGCATCAACATCACCTTGTAAATCACTACAATAAGTACAGGTATAAATAGGATAATCGCACATTCGTATGCCTTTGATGCAAGAAATAGTTCAAATACATGCTGATATAACGAAAAGTCAGATCGAGAATCGTTGTAGATTACAACAAGAAATGATCCTTGGCGGCATCGTTACTAAACCGTACAGTGAAGCAACGTAAAGCTTTCGCTGAGAGGAGCGACGATGGGGCAGATGGTGGTGCTTTCGGCCGAGGAAGTTTCCAAGGTGCTGACGATCGAGGATGCAATAGCTGCCGTGGAGGAGGCATATCGCCAGAAGGCAACGGGCAAGGGTGTTGCGTGGCCGATGATATATGAGCAGTTTGAACCCGGTGTGGCCGATATGGATATCCGCTCGGGCGAGTTGGCGGGAAGCGGCCTCTTCGGTCTCAAGCTCACTGCTTGGTTTTCTCAGAATCCCAAAAAGGGGCTGCCCGAGATCTTTGGCACCACGCTACTGTGCGACAACGCGACGGGCGAGCCGCTGGCGCTGCTTAATGCCTCCGCCGTCACTGGACTTCGCACCGGTGCCGCCGCTGCGCTCGGTGCCAAGTGGCTGGCTCGGGCGGATGCGTCCAAACTGCTTGTTGCGGGTGCCGGCCATATGAGCACCTATATGGTGGCGGGCGTGCTCGCCGCCTGTCCCAAAGTGAGCGAGGTCAAGGTGTGGGAGCCGGTTTCCGACGCCGCGCCCGAGGTCCGCGTCGAGCGCATGCGAGACGAGGTCGCCCATATCTTGGGCGCCTGCGAGCATGCTCGCGAGGCATCCACCTATTCCATCGAGGCGACGGCCGACGGCCAAGGTGCTGCGGCAGAGGCCGACATCATCGTGACGATCACGCCGGCGACCAAGCCCATCATCCCCGATGCATGGGTGCGCCCCGGTACGCATATCTCCTGCGTCGGTGCCGACATGCCCGGCAAGCAGGAGCTCGCCTCGGCGCTTGTCGCCCGTGCCGCTGTTTACGTCGACGACCGCGAGCAATCGGTCGAGTCCGGCGAGCTGGAGATTCCGGCTGCCGAGGGTGCCATCACGCCCGAGGACATCAAAGCGGAGCTCGGCGAAGTCATCGCCGGTACGGCTACGGGGCGTTCGGATGACGAACAGGTGACAGTGTTCGATACGTCGGGCATCGCCGTTCAGGACCTTTCGGCATCGAAAATCGCCTACGACCGCGCCGTCGAGGCGGGGCTGGGCACCGTGGTGGAACTGTAAGAAAGCCAAGGAAAGGAAACGACAATGCAGATCAAGGATTTCGCTGTCGAGCAGTGGATGAACGAGTGGGAGACCAAGTGCACTCACAACGTTGCAGAGACGTGCGTCTACTCCCTCACGCTTGACCAGCTGTTCGAGCTTACGAACACCGACAAGAAGGCGTGGCTCGATAGCCTGTGCTCGCGCCGATTCACCTACGGAGACATCGAGGGGCAGCCCGGCTTCCTCGAGGGGGTCGCGCGTCTCTATAAGACGGTCGAGCCCGGGCATATCGTGCCCACGCACGGCGCGACCGGTGCCAACTCCCTGGTTATTTCCACGCTTGTCGAACCGGGCGATCATGTAGTCACCGTCAAGCCCACCTACCAGCAGCTTTACTCGATTCCCGAGATGTGCGGCGCGAAGGTCGATATTCTTCAGCTCGATCGAAATCATGCCGTTCGGCATGCTCACGAACTCGATGAAATCGGGGTTGTGAGAGTACTCCGTAGGGAAAGTGATTTCGATGCCCGTATCGGTACGAATTTTGTGGTTGCGAGCCAAACGCTGCGCCGCCTTCTTCTCCATAGGTACCTTGTCGGGCAAGTTTTCGGCTGC
>USJB01000056.1 GCA_900554905.1 uncultured Collinsella sp.
CGCCGACGATGATGCCAAAATTGCCCAGCAGCGCGCCGGCAAACCAGAACGCGACGGGGGCGAAGCCCACCAAAAAGCCGATGGACAGCAACATGGGCGAGTTGTAGATGGCAAAGGTCACGCCGGGGATGTTGAGCGTGCACAGCATGCTGGGCACAATGCCCAGAGCGTCGCGCAGCACGCTGTAGATGCCGGCGATGGCCATGGAGCCAAAGAGCTGCTTGCCGGTCTTGCCGCCGGCCTCGGTCGCGCGCAGGGTCTGAGCTGCGGCGTTGCCGGTGGGGAACTCAAGCGCGGCGTCCACGATAAAGTGACGGTGGATGAGCGCCGTGGCCAGCAGGCCCAGGATGGTGCCGGCGAGTGCCACGATAAACATGTCGAGCCAGCTGATCTGGTCGGCATAGCCCAGCATCCAGGCGCCCGGGATGGTAAACGCCAGACCGCCGGCGACCATGGCGCCTGCGGACATGATGGTGTGGGTGACGTTGGCCTCGTTGAGGCTGGCGTTGCCCATGAGCTTCAGGAAGAACAGCGAAATGACGGCAGCGAAAATGATCGGCCAGGGGAGGGCGCCCATCTTGAGGGCGGTGTAGGCCGAGCTTGCCGTGATGATCACGCAGCCAAGGACGCCGATGACGACGCCGCGCAGCGTAAGTTGCCCGCGCATCGAAGCGCGGTTCGAGGGATTGCTCATATAAAACTCCTTTGCGTATATCCGCTTCCCCCGGGAGCGCCGTTACGGATACGGCGCGGGAAGTCGGGTTACCAAGGGCCGCCGCGTGAGCTCGCAAACGACCGCGCACCAGTATAGCGGCAAGGCAGCTCATTTGGGACGGGGCTTTTTTAGCTGACCCAGGCTCGGCCAAAGGATGATTATTCTGGGACGGGGATTAAAAAATCATTAGGTACACAATGATTTTTTAATCCCCGTCCCAGAATAATCATCCCAAATTGACTGCCTTGCCTACGGGATATACTGCTGGGCAGACGAAAGGAGCGCCGACGATGCTTAATGGGTGCGCATATATATTGACGGTCGACGTGGGCAACACGTTCATTCGCTTTGGCCTGTTTGCCGAGGATTCGGCCGCGGCGCAGGAATGTCCGCTTGCGACGTGCGAGATCACCACGCCGTCGAGCATCACGGCAGACGAGGCGCGCATGCGTCTCGTGCAGGTCATGGCCGCACTGGCGGCCGATGCGGGCATGCCGGGTGCGCTTGTGCCCGCGGCTGCTGTGCTGAGCTGTGTGGTCCCGGCGCTCGAGCGCCCGTGGAAGGCGGCACTTTCCCGTACCTGCACGGGGCGCGTGCTCACGGTGGGGCCGGGACTTAAGACCGGCATGCCCGTGCACTACGATGACCCGGCCGAGATCGGTCCCGACCGCATCGCCGACGCCGTGGCTGCCCGCGCCGTCTACGGCTCGCCGTGCATTGTGATCGACCTGGGCACGACGACCAATATCGAGGTCATCGACGCACACGGCACCTTTGTCGGCGGCGTTATCGCGCCAGGCCTGGCCCTCGGCGCCCGTTCGCTTTCGGCGGCAGCAGCGCGCCTGCCTCAGGTTGAGCCCTCGGCGCCGGCGCGCGTCATCGGTCGCAACACGCGCGAGGCCATGCGCTCGGGCGTGGTTCTGGGCGAGGTGGCCCGCATCGACGGCATGCTCGACATGGTACTCGCCGAGATGCGCGCGACCAAGGCCGCGGGGGAGGGCGATGTGCCCATCGTCATTACCGGCGACGATGCCGAGGCGCTTGCGGCGCTGGTCGGCCATAGCCTGACGGTCGACGATGCGCTGACGTTGCGGGGTCTCGCCGAGCTCTACCACATCAACCAAAAGCCCCGCCGCGCGTAGCGATGGGGGCAATGGGACAAAAACGTCTCCACCTTCCACCTGCTACAATGGGTCAAACTATTGCGATTTCGGAGGTGTCTGCCATGTCGGACGATCTTCATCAAACCGCGTCGGGCAAGCGCCGCGACGTTATTAGCTGGGATGAGTTCTTTATGAGCGTGGCCATCGCCGCGCAGCGCCGCAGTAAGGACCCCAACACGCAGGTGGGCGCGTGCATCGCCAACACCAATCACCGCATCCTTTCGGTGGGCTACAACGGTACGCCCTCGGCACTCAACGACGACTTTTTCCCGTGGGGCACGAGCGATGACCCGCTGCAGGACAAGCATAACTACGTAGTCCATGCCGAGGCCAACGCCGTGCTCAACTACCGTGGCTCGCTCAAGGACCTCGAGGGTTCCACGGTCTACGTCACGCTGTTCCCGTGCCATGACTGCGCCAAGATTTTGGCGCAGGTGGGCGTGGGCGAGGTTGTCTACCTGGACAACAAGTACGCCGACACCGATGATGGGCGCATCAGCCGCCGCATCCTCGACTCCTGTGGCATCAGCTACCGCCAGGTTATCGTCGATGTTCACATCGGCACCGAGGGACAGGCTCAGCAGTAGCGCGTGGCAACGCCAGTTGGCAACAAAAGGCAGCTCAAAGAGTCCCGTCCCAAATTGACTGCTCGTGAAAGTCGTGTCCGCACGCATGGATGGCTCGTGAGCGGGTACATGGCTGTAGTAACATAGCCCCTGTCCGCGGGCGTGCCCGCGTTATTGTGAGAAAGGAGCCCCTGTGGCTGTTAACGAAGAGCTGCTTAAGAAGGTTCTTGAAGAGATCCGCCCCAACCTGCAGGCCGACGGCGGCGATATGGAGTATGTGGGCGTTGACGACGAGGGCGTCGTCAAACTGGAGCTGCAGGGCGCCTGTGCCGGTTGTCCCATGAGCGCCCTGACGCTTTCCATGGGCATCGAGCGTATCCTCAAGGAGCACGTGCCCGGCGTTACCCGCGTCGAGCAGGTCAATGCTTCCGGCGAGGCCGAGGACCTGTACGACGAGTACGCGCCGTTCTAAGATGCGAAAGCTGCGGACGGTACGCTCCGCATAGACGTTACGTCCAAATATGCGGCTGCGAGCGCAAGGCCCGCGGCCGCATTTGTATGTAGGGAGTAGGAGGGTCGACATGCTCAACGACTTCTACCATATGCTTGATCCTGTCGCGATCTCGGCGGGCCCCATCACCATCTACTGGTACGGCCTGGCCTACGTGGTCGGCGCTCTGCTCACGGCGGTCGTTATGTACCGCACGCAACGTCGTTGGGGCTTCGACATTACGATTGATGACCTGACGAGCGTCGTGGTCGGCGCGGTCTTTGGCCTTATTATCGGCGCGCGCCTGTTTTACGTCGTCTTTTACGGTGATGGCTACTACTGGGCGCACCCGCTCGAGATCTTTGCCACCAACGAGGGCGGCATGAGCTTCCATGGCGGCTTGGTGGGCGGCATTATCGGCGGCGTGCTCGTGTGCCGCATGTACAAGCTCGACGCCTGGACCATCGCCGACCTTGCCGTTATCGGTGCTCCGCTGGCCTTATGTCTGGGACGCTGCGCCAACTTTGTCAACGGCGAGCTGTGGGGCAAGCCGACCGATCTGCCCTGGGGCGTGATCTTTGACGGCACCGCGGGTGATATGCCGCGCCATCCCTCCCAGCTCTACGAGGCATTCCTCGAGGGTATTGTGCTCTTTTGCATTCTGCAGGTGCTCAGCCGCAAAAAGCCGCTGCTGCCCCAGGGTACGTTTATGGGCGTGTTCGTGATGGGGTACGGCATCGTCCGCTTTCTCGTTGAGTTCGTGCGCGTGCCCGATGCCCAGCTGGGTTATCTGCTGGGCGGCGTCATCACCATGGGCCAGCTGCTGAGTCTGCCGCTCGTAATCGCCGGCCTGGCGCTCATCATCTTCGCCCGACACCGCAATCGCCCCCAGCGCATCTACCTCGACGCCTAACCAAGACCACCACAAAGGGGACAGGCACCTTTGTGGTGGTTCGCTGGGCAACGATGACAGAACCGTAACGTTTCCCCAGATAAAACCTGCCAAAATAAACCTGTCCCTTTTTGGCAGGTTTCTAGAAAGGCTCTTTGGACTGTGAAGGATTCCGATCTCTCCACAACGGCTGCGCGCGACGCTGCCCGCATCGTCTGGTTTAAGCGCTACCCCGCCAAGCAGACGCTCATCGCATTTTTGCTCGCGCTGTTGGCGACCACGGCGTTTTCCATCGATCCCTCCCCGGTGTCGAGCAACGCAGTCTTGGCGATTGACCCCAAAGCCTCGGGCATGCTGTACGTGTGCTACGAGGTGCTCCTCTCGTTTGCCGGCCATACCGACGCGGTCATGCTGCTTGCGCTTGCCTGCCTGCTCACGCTGCCGTTTCGCTACGTGTTCTTTGGCCGTGGCGACACCTGGCGCCCATCGATCATTCTGCCGTCGCTGTTCTTTGCCATCTGCATGGTGTTCGGCCGCAGCTACGATCTCACCGACTCGGCCGAGATTGTCCTTGGCGACAAAGCCCGCATCATCTGCGCCTGGATTGGCGGCGCGGGCTGGATGCTCTTGGCGGTCGTTGCCTTCTACCTTGCCTTTGAGTGTCTAGATTGGCTGAGCTCCCGACGCATTCCGTTTTCCGAGGCGCACTTTGGCCGCGTATGGCGTGTGGCTCACGCCGTGCTCTCGGTCCATCCCTTTGCCGGGCCCTTCCTGGTGCTTATGGTCGCCTGGGCGCCCACGCTCATCGCTTCGCTGCCCGGCCTTTTTATGGGAGATACGGGCGCGCAGATTCGCCAGTGGTTCAACTATCCCAACGGCACGAGCGACTACTTGCGTCTGCTCAATCCTAATGTGTTGCTCAACGGGCATCATCCCGTAGTGCACACGGCCATTATCGGCTCGTGCGTTCAGCTGGGGCTTTCGCTGTTCAACAGCGCTAACGCGGGTCTTGCCATCTACACCTGCGCTCAATTTGTCATCACGGCTGCCTGCATGGCCTATTCCATTTCGTCGCTGCGCAAATTGGGCGTGAGCCTGCCGGTTCGCGGTGCGATCCTGCTGTTCTTTGCGTTTATGCCGATGTTCTCTAACTACGCGGCGTTGCTCACCAAAGACGTGCTCTTTGCCGACGCGTTCTTGGTGCTGCTGGTACAGACCGTCAAGCTCGTGGCATGTGGCTTGCCCCGTCGTGATGCCAATGTCGAGCGAACGGGCGAGAAAGCCCCCGTGCTCTTTGCGCGCCACGACTGGCTGCTGCTCGCTCTGGGCGCCATGGGTTCCACGTTTCTGCGCAACGGCGGCCTGGTGTTTCCCCTGGCGGCATGCGTAATCGCGGCGGCGCTTTGCGCATGGGACGTGCATGTGGCTCGTCGTGCAGCCAAGCAGGCTGGTGCTGCGCCTTCGGGCGCCACCCCGCGTTTCCGCTGGGTGGGAGTTCTTGCGGTGCTTGCGCTCTGCCTTGCCTCTAATATGTATTTCACCAAGGTATTTATGCCGGCGCACGATATCACGCCGGGCTCCAAGCGCGAGATCCTCTCGATTCCGTTTCAACAGACGGCACGCTTCGTCCAAAAGCACGATGGCCTCAACTCGGGCGTCAACCCCACGGTTAAGGAGGACGGCACCATCGTGGAAGCTCCCTGCGACGGCTTGGTGACCGATGAGGAGCGCGCTGTGATCGATCGCGTGCTTAAGTACGAGAACCTGGGCCGTCGCTACAACCCCGACAAGTCGGATGCCGTCAAAAACTGCTTCAATGAGTACGCCTCACAGGAGGACATCAAGGCCTATTTTGAGGTGTGGGCCCAGATGTTCAAAAAGGATCCCGAGTGCTATATCTCGGCGCTCATCAATAACTACTACGGCTACTTTTATCCGAGTGCCCGCGATGCGTGGGTCTACAGCACGGCGCGCAGTGCCGAGATTATGGCGAAGCCCGATAACCTCAAGTACTTCGACTTCCATCCGGTCGATAGCAAGGTCGTGCGCTGGTGCAACCACCTGATCAACCTGTATCGCGTGGCAGTACAACGCATCCCGTTTATTTCGCTCACCATGAGCTCGGCCACCTATGTGTGGATCATGATCGCCGTGGTGGTCTACCTGCTGCGTCGTCATTCATGGCGTGCGCTGGCGATCTGGGTGCCGCTGTTGGGCGTACTCGCTGTGTGCCTGATTGGCCCGTGCAACGGCTCGACCTACATGCGCTACCTGTATCCGGTCATCGCCTGCATGCCCTTTGCCATCGGCGCCACCATCACCCGCAGCGACCTCCTCTGGTCCTAATTTGGTGCATTGAGGGTCAGGTTTCTTTGCACCAAAGGGGACATCATCACGACGCCTTCATTTTGGGGTTTATCTCGCAGGCCAGTAGGTATATCATAACGACGTTTGTTTATATTGCCCGAGCATCTGCGCTGGGCTTTAGGTCGAAACCGATAGGAGACACGTATGTCCGGACACTCTAAGTGGGCCACAACCAAGCATCGTAAGGGCGCGCAGGACGCCAAGCGTTCCGCCCTCTTCTCCAAGCTCAGCCGCAACATCACCGTTGCTGCCCGTCTCGGCGGTGACCCGCTGCCCGAGAACAACGCCAGCCTCGCCGCTGCCGTTGCCAAGGCCAAGGCTCAGTCCATGCCTAAGGACAAGATCAAGTCCGCTATCGACAAGGCTTTTGGTTCGGGTGCCGACGCTGCCGTCTACGAGAACATCGTGTACGAGGGCTACGGTCCCGCCGGTGTCGCCGTCTACGTCGACTGCCTGACCGACAACCGCAACCGTACCGCCGCTGATGTCCGTTCTGCCTTCTCCCACGCTGGTGGTAACCTGGGTACCTCCGGCTCCGTCGCCTTCCAGTTTGAGCGCAAGGGCCAGATCGTCGTCGCCAAGGAGATCCTGGACGAGAACGCCAAGAAGGAGACCATGATCGCCAACGGTGCTGCCGGTGACGAGGATGAGTTCATGATGGCCATCGCCGAGGCCGGTGGCGAGGACTACGAGGACGCCGGCGAGGAGTGGATCGTCTGGACTACTGCCAACGAGGTTATGGCTGTCTCCAAGGCGCTCGAGGAGCAGGGCGTCCAGGTCAAGGGCTCCGAGACCACCATGGTCCCGACCACCCCGACCGAGGTCTCCGGCGCCGACGCCAAGAAGGTTCAGCGCCTCATCGACCGTCTTGAGGAGCTCGACGACGTCCAGGATGTTTACAGCACCATGGACATGACCGACGAGGTCATCGCTGCCCTCGAGGAGGAGTAGCGCCCGCACGGATTGAGCCGTGCATATCTGGGCATAATGAAGCGAGCATGCAAGCCTCGTGGAATAGATGAGCCGGATCCGCGTGCGTAGAGCACCGGACCCGGCTCTTTTATAATGATGCGAATCGTTTTGCATTCTGTGGATCGAGATTTGAAGGGAGCGCCGCATGCGCGTGCTCAAACGAGCCCTGGCGATCGTGTATCTTGCCGCCGCCGTCGTGGCGCTGGGTACGTTGGTCTGCCAGTTTTGGGGGCCATATACCTATCGCTTTATGCTGCTGATGCGCGATCCGCTGCCTCGCATCGTTGTTACGGCGTGCGGCGGCGTCGTGGCGCTCGGCGTGCTCGTGGGTTTCTTCCGCCTGGTGTTTGCTCGTCGCGAGCCGTCCTGCGTGCATCCGGCGGGGGAGCGTAATATCGAGGTCACGCTCGCTGCCCTCTCCTCGTGTGCTCGCACCGCGGCAGAGCGCGACGACCGAGTGATGATCGAGCATGTCGAGGCGCGCGTGCAGGGCTCCGACGAATCGCACGTCCGTTTTAAGGTCGACGCCATCGCGCTCGACGACCGGGACGTGGCTTCCCTTGCAGCCGCGATGCAGCAACGTATCGAGGAGGCCTGCGACACT
>USJB01000057.1 GCA_900554905.1 uncultured Collinsella sp.
TTGGCCGAACCGGCGGGTTCGATAGTGCGGTAGAGCAGCTGCATGTCGGCTACGGCGCCGCCGTACTCCCCCGCCGGGATATCGATACCGTACACGCGCCCGGCGACGTAGCTCATCAGCACGCCGGCAACGCGATTGATGCGGTCGGTGGTGACGATCTCGCCCGCCGGCGGATAATCCTCGACCGTTGCCCCATCGCGCTTGAGCTGCAGCATCAGCACGTCCAGGTCGCTTTCGAGCACGGCATGAACTTGACTGCCCGAAGCCTCGAGCTCGGGATCGAACTCGACAATGCCAAACTGCTGCTCGTAGACAAAGGGGTGGGCATTGCGATCGAGCACATAGTGCGACAGCAGGCCCAGCGCAAAGGCGCGACCCAGATTGGCATCGCGCGGCTGCAGGTGCGACACGCCGTCGCGCAGGCACGAGAACTGGCGCGACATGCGCGAGCGATGCATGACCTGAGCAAGCGACATACAGTCGGAAATGCGCGGCGTGAGCATGTGAAAGAAGAACGGGTCGGGACCTTGGTTTCCCAGGATAAAGGCGATGCGCTCCTCGTCGGACGTGATAACGCCCTGCGGAAGACGGTCGATGCTTTCCTCGCCAAACAGATGATGCGTAATGAGCGCGGGCATAATAATCCTTTCGATTTCATTCGATGCAATCCATTATGCCCACCGCACAGTCATGCCAAACCTGTAACGGCAAACGATGGCACACCGACCCTTACGTTAGCCCCAAGTGCGATTTGACCTCGGCAGCGCGACGACGGGACACGGGCACCGTCGAGCTCACACGGTCGAGCCTGAGCTCCATCAGGCCCGTGGAGCCGATCTCGACATTGTGCACGTCTTCCAAATTAACCAGATAGCTGCGGTGGACGCGGATAAAGCCCTCGGAGGCCAAGCGCCGCTCGAGCGAGGAAATCGACTCATTGATCAGGTATGTCCCCTCGGCGCAGACGGCGTTGCAAAAATCGGCGCGCGCCTCAAAGTAGCAGACATCCGCCACGGGAATGAACACCCTTTTGCCCCCGCGATCCACCGTCAGGCGCAAAGGCTGGCGCGGAGCATGGACGACACGGCGAGCGCCCAGGGCAGTCTCGATCTTGTCGAGCGCCTTTGACAAGCGGGCATCCTCGACCGGCTTGACGACGTAATCGACGGCATCGAGGTTATAGGCATCGGCCGCATACTCGGCAAATGCCGTCACAAACACCACGACCGGCGGCGTCTTTAGGTTCTGCAGCGTCTCGGCAAGCTCAATTCCCGAGCGACCGGGCATGGTAATGTCTAAAAACAGCACGTCGGGCTTGTTCGACAGAATCGACTCCACGGCTTCGGTGACATTGCCCGCCTCGGCAATCTGACCCACACGCGTATCCTTTTCCAACAGATAACGTAGCTCAGCCCTAATGGGAGGCTCGTCATCAACCACCAAGGTGTTCCAGCCTTCGGACATATGTGCTTCCCCTCTTTATCTCTCAATCCAACCGCGTGCTACACCGTCAACGGCGCCGGCTCATGTTGCTCGCCGTTCAACTCAACGATGACCTGCGTTCCCACGCCCTCCTGGGACTTCACGCGCATGCCGGAATCTTCTCCGTAAAAGAAATGGATGCGCTGAAGCACGTTGAAGAGCGCCAGGCCGCAACCTCGCTTGACGGAGCCGTCGGCGGTAATGCTCTCGGGCTCCTCTCGGCGATGCTGCTCAAACAGATGCGCGCAGACTTCTTCGCTCATCCCGATGCCGTCATCTTCGACGATGATCTCCAAGCCGTCATCGGTCTCAAAAGCCCTAACACGAATAGAAAGCGGCTCGATCTCGCGCTGCGCATGCTTGATGCAGTTTTCGAGCAGCGGCTGCAAGATAAACGGCGGTACCAGGCTGTCGCGCACCTCAAAGTCGATGTCGACCGAAACGCGCAGACGGCCGTCGCCATACCGGGCCTGCATAAGATTGATATAACGAGTGCCCTGCTCCACCTCGTGCTCGAGCGTGGTGAGCGTATCGGAGTCAGAAAGCGTCTGACGATAGTAGTTGGAAAAGTCGATCAGCAGCGATCGCGCCTTGTCAGGCTCGGTTCGAACGAGCGACACGATCGTGCTAATGGTATTGAATAGAAAATGCGGGTCGACCTGCGATTGCAAGGCGCGCAGCTCCACGCGGGCCGTAAGCTCGTCCTGGCGCTCGAGCTCAAAGCTGGCGAGCTGCGTGGAAATGAGATCGGCAAAGCCCGAGGCAAGGGCCGTCTGGCGCATATCGATGCTGCTCAGGCGGGGATAGTACAGCTCGAGCGTACCCACGCAATGTCCGCGCACGGTAAGCGGCGCGACAATGCCGGCGCGCAGGCGGGGAAAATAGCCGCCCGTCTCATGGGATGTGTCACGCGAAAACACGCTCTGCTCGCCCGTCTCAATCACACTGAGCGTAGTCTTGAGCACGACCGGGGTGCCGGCAGGGCACTTTGCCGAGTCCTCGCCCCAGCTTGCCAACACCTGTTTGCCATCGGTAAAGCAGATGGCAGAGGCGATGGTCTCGGACAGGATGATTTTAGAGGCGCCCAGGGCCGCTTCGGGCGTAAGGCCGCGCGACGTGTAGGCGAATATTTTTGATGCGATGGCGAGCGTACGGTCGGTTGCGCTCGATGTGAGGTCGTCGGGGACCACAAAGACATACGAGAAAAAGAAGCACAGCATGACCATGCCGGCAATAACGACAACGCCCGGAACGGGATTGGGGTTATCGGTTAAATCCCAGATAAGCAGCAGGATAAGCGCCGGAACGACAACACCAAGCAGGATGGCCTGGACCACATGCTGGGCCGTACGAAAGACCTTGGTAGAGTTGTAGCTCTTGCCCAGAATCAGCCTGTTTAAATCCACCGTCATCCCCTTTTTTCTATCGCACCCATAGCAATAAAGAGGGCCGCAAGCGACCCTCTCCATTGCATTATGCAATCAAAAACTGTGTTTTACATCCAGTCATCGACAAACGGTATCTTAGGCGCTGTATTTGTTGGCCTCGCCAAAGGTGCCAGCCTCGACGATCCAGCCGTCCTTCATGATGACATCCATGTTGTCGGTGTTGAGCACGTGGATATCGGCAGCGACGTCACCGTTGACGACCAGCAGGTCGGCGCACTTGCCGGCCTCGATGGAACCGGTCTCGTCCTCGATGTGGCACATCTTGGCACCGTTGAGGGTGGCGCAGGTGATGGTCTCGACCGGGGTGAAGCCGATCTTGTCGACGAACTCGTACATCTCTTCGATGGAGCAGGTGCCGTACGGGGTGACGAAGGAGAAGGAGTCGGAGCCGATCGTCATGACGACGCCGCGCTTCTTGGCCTCGCGCAGGCAGTCGTAGTTGCGCTGCAGCTCCTTCTCGACCAGGGTGCCCTCGTACTTGTCGTGCAGCTCGGGGACGTAGACGGGCGGATAGGTGGCGTACCAGGTGGGCAGGAAGGCGATCGTCGGGGTGAAGAAGGTGCCCTGCTCGGCCATGAGGTCCATGGTGCGCTCATCGATATCGAAACCGTGAATCAGCTGTTCGCAGCCAAAGCGAACGGAATCGTAGGCAGCGGCGTGGTTGTTGTAGCAGTGGCTCCACACGGGGATGCCGACCATCTTTGCCTCGTCGACCACGGCCTGGATCTCCTCGGAGCAGTAGTGCTGGTCGCGACCGGAGTCCCAGCGCCAGATGCCGCCACCGGTAGCCCAGATCTTGATGGCATCGGGGTTCTCGCGCAGGCGACGACGGACGGCCTTGCGCAGATCCCAAGGACCGTCGACCTGGTCACCCCAGGGATGGGATTCCTTGTTGAGCTCCTGGGTGCAGTGGTGGGAGTCACCGTGGCCGGCAACGCGGCAGAAGCCGAGGCCGGTGGCCAGAACGCGCGGGCCCTTAAAGACGCCCTTGTCGATGCAGTCACGGATCTGGATACCAAAGCGGCCGATCTCGCAGACGGTGGTGAGGCCGTGGGTGAGGCAGTCGTAGGCCTGCTTGACGGCGACGGCCTGCTTCTCGAGGAGCGGCTGCATGACCCAATCGGTGTCATCGTCGGTCAGGTTGCCCGAGAAGTGCAGGTGGGTGTCGATCAGGCCGGGAAGGACGGTCTTGCCGGCGGCGTCGATGACCTCAACGCCCTCGGGAAGGTCCTGCATAGTGCCGGCGTACTCGATCTTGCCGTTGTCGTCGACGAGAACGAGGGAGTTCTCGACCGGCTCGGCACCGGTACCGTCGATGAGCTTGCCGCCAACGATTGCATACTTAGTGGACATGGTTCCTCCTTATGGATCCATATAGTGGGCGAGGCCGTGTTGGGTTAAGGCCTCACAAAGCTACCCAAGTGGTGCCGGGTTCGGTGCGCGGAAGAGAGGGCCCCGCGCACCTGGTCCGCCCCGGTTAGGCGTTACTTTTTGCGGGAATTGGTGAAAGCCATGAGGGCCAGGCCAATAGCCAACCAGCCGATCACGATGCTCCACTCCACCATGTTGAGGGAGGCGGGAGAGAACGGGATCACGAGCAGGCCGATGATGATGGCGCAGGCAGCGATAGCGAGGCCGATGCCAAACTTGCCGCCGGGCACCTCGTAGGGACGAGGCAGGTCGGGCTCGGTGAAGCGCATGCGCAGGCAGGCGAGGGCGACCATACCGCAGGAGAAGATGAAGGCGAGAGCCGACACGTTGGTCAGAGGAATGAGCATGTTCTTGCCCAGGAACGGACCGATGACGGTGATGACGCCCAGAACGACGCAGGCGAGCTTGGGAGCGCCGGACTTGGGGTCGACCTCGGCGAACTTCTCGGGCAGCTGGCCCTTGCGGCCCATGGCGAGCATGATGCGGCTCGTGGCGCCGTAGAAGGAGTTCATCGGGCCCATGGGTCCAAGCGTGGCGATGACGAGCATGGCCAGGTACAGGAGCATGTTGATGCCCTTGAGGCAGGCAAGCGCGGGAACCGGGCTCTTAACAAACTCATGCCAGTCGAGGATGGTGCCGAACGAGTAGATGCAGACCATGTAGAAGCCGCCGGCGGCCAGCAGGGCCAGGGAGATGATCTTGCCGAACTTGTTCCAGTTGAGGCCCTCGGCTGCTTCCTCAGCCTGCTGAGGAATGGTGTCGAAACCGGCGTAGAAAAACGGGGTCAGAACCAGGACCGACACGATGCCGGCGAACAGGCTGGTGCTCTCGGTAGCGGCCTTGCCGCCGCCAGCACCGGCGACCTGGGAGAACACGGGCATGGCGTTGTCCGGCGAGCCGGTGAACAGCGAGACGCCCATGGCGAGCAGCATGCCGCAGAGCAGGGCCTTGGTCAGGAAGGCCTGGAGCTTGGCGGCCGAGCTGGCACCGCGGAAGTTGAGGAAGATGACGTAGACTGCAAAGCCGAGCGCGATCAGCGTCGGGAACAGGTAAACGTCGGCGCCCAGGATGGTGTAGAGCTTGACGGCGCGCAGCCACTCAAGACCGGGCAGGCTGCCGAACATCTCGGACACGAGGGTCGAAATGGCGATGGCCTCCCACGGGCACAGGATGCCGTTGCCCAGAGCCAAAAGCCATCCGGTGATGTAGCTCAGCGTACGGCCAAAGCTACGATCGACATACTCGACGATGCCGCCCGAAATGGGGATAGCAGCCGTGAGCTCACCGAAAACAGCTCCGACGGGCACGAGGAAGATTGCACCCAAGAGGAATGCGATCATAGCGGGAACGGGACCGCCGCCCACGACCATCCAGTCGCCGACCTGCAGAACCCAACCGGTACCGATGATGGCACCGAAACCGATGGTGAAGAAGTTCCAGAGCGAAAGCGTTTTCTTCATACCGCCGTTATCCTCGACTGCAACTTCTGCGTTCTTGTCCGCCATTGTTCCCCTCCTTTCCTTTTTGACGCCCCTTGACGTCACCCCTTGCGCGGTCTGTTTTGCCGCGCTCTTTTATTTCGTGGCTTTAAGATACGGCCTTGGCACAGCAGCGCCGCTTGTAGCTCGACCGAAGGCAGAACTGCAAAACGAGCGGCGCCGTTTTTGGGACGAACGGCACGGTTTGCCGCTCATTGCTGCCGCCCGCCCGACGGGCGTACGTTCATCGGACGCATAGAGAGATGTTTTTGAGGCCGTGTGTTTTGCGCCTTTCGTACCGTTTACCGAGCTTTTGACGCGCAGGCCCATTTGTTGCACATCTTTTTTGTAGGATAGACAGGTTATACATGAGACAAGGCGGTACGAATGGCATACGGATACAACGACGGTGATCAACGGCGACAAAGCGTTCGCCTTGCTGGCCGTACCACGCCGACGCCCAGAAGTGCCACGAGCAGCAATCCGCAACGTCCTCAAGAGCAACCCAGGCCTTCGTCTCGGCAGCAGACAAGCAGAACGCGGCAGAGTGGCCGTCCGAGCACGGGCACAAGCGCGCAGCAAGATAGCCGCTTGGGCGCGCGCACTCGACAGCGCCAAGCCGAGGTTCCGCAACTGCGCCGCAACGGCGCACGTCAGCCCGGCATCCATATCAACCGCTTCTTTTCGCATCCCCAAGGCGAACGCGACGGCAAGCCTTACCGCTCGACATCGCACGTGAATGCCCCCGCCCTGCCGGCTCGTCGACTCCGCCTCGCACTGTGCTCTATCCTCACCTGTCTGGTCTTTGTGTTTATGAGCTCCTGTATGTCCCACGGCTCGGCCGGTCTCAAGCCCACCGCCGAGGATAAGTTGCTCAAGGCCCCCGTCGCGCCCGGTTATTCTTTCGCCTTTTCGACCCCGCGCTCGCAATGGCAAGCCGGCACGATGCCCCATATCTATCAGATCGACCCTGCGTGGTCGGAGCTGCCTTACGCCGGCGGCACCATCCGCCAAAACGCCTGCGGGCCCACGTGCCTCACCATGGTCTATATCTTTAAGACGGGACGCACCGATATGACCCCCGTCGATATGTGCGCGCTTTCCGAGGCGGGCAATTACGCCCCCACCGGTGCAACCGAATGGTCGTTTATGACGAGCGGCGCGTGGCAGTTGGGACTTAACGGAACGGAGCTCCATAACGATCGCGACTCTATGACTCAGGCGCTGCGTTCGGGAGCGCCCGTCATCGCCGCCGTTCGGCCGGGCACCTTTACCAACGTGGGCCACTACATTGTGCTTTACGGTATTGACGACGCCGACCAGATTGGAGTCTTCGATCCCAACTCGGCCAGCCGCAGCGCCCGCCGCTGGGGCTGCGTAGAGGTCCTTAACGAAGTCGAAGCCATGTGGGCCTACTACTAGTCATTGGGGACTCATTGGGGACAGACTTAAATGAGTGGTCGTCGGGGACAGTCTTACGGACGCCGGCCGAGAGCAGACGAAAAGGGCCATCCCGAACTGCTTGGAACTGCCAGCACGGAAAGCGCATCCTGCTTTGGGGCCCAATAGCGGGGCGCGCTTTCCGTTAGCGATGAATGAGATAGGA
>USJB01000058.1 GCA_900554905.1 uncultured Collinsella sp.
CCTCGCTCTCGCGGGCACGCAGGTCCTTCAGGGCCGCGCGTGCCGTCTCGGTGGCCTCACGCGCATCGACCTGAGCCCGGCGCGCTTCCTCAAGAGCGCCCTCAAGCTCCTCGGCGCGGTCGCGACGGCTCTCGAGCGAGGCCGTGACCTCCTCGAGCTGTTCATCGATCTGCTCAAGGCGCGAGGCATACATGTTGTCCTCGACCTCGGCATTGGAAAGCGAATCCTTCACCTTGGCGAGCTCGAGCGCGGCGTTATCGGCCACGCGCTGCACATCGCGTTGCTCACGCGTAAGCTGCGAAATCTGATTGTCGAGCGCCACGCGTCGCTCGTGGAGCTCAGCGGCGGCAGGACCAGCGGCGTCAACGTCCTCCTGGGCCTGCCTGTGCGCACCGGTCACTTCCTCAAGCTGCGCACGCGCGTCCTCGAGCTCCTCGACAACGCGACGACGCTGATGCTCGGAGCTCGAAATCTGCCCGCGCATGTCAGACAGGCGCGACACCATGTTGTGGCCTTTTTCCTCGAGCAGGCGCATGTCGGAGTTAATGCGACCGACCACATCTTGCATATGACGGCGCTGCTCGCCCAGGTCGCCCACAAACAGGCCCTTTTCCTCGAGCATGACCTGAAGCTTCTCGAGCTCGCGCTCCTTTTCGTCCAAGCGGTACTGCGCAAGCTCCAGCTCGGCAGCACCTTCCTTGGAGCGGCTCTCCAGGTCGTTCCACTGCGACTGCAGCGAACGAAGCTCATCGACAGCCAGCATCTGCGTAAGCTCGTTCGCGCGCGAGGACAGCTCTTTGTACTTGCGCGCGCGATCGACCTGACGCTCCAGCGGCCGCAGCTGACGGGCGATCTCCTTATTGATGTCGCGGGCACGGGTCAGGTGCTCGTCCATCGACTTAATCTTTTTGAGCGCACGCTCCTTGCGGCGCTTGTGCTTGGAAATGCCGGCGGCCTCCTCGATAAGGGCGCGGCGCTCCTCGGGGCGGCTCTGCAAAATGGCGTCGAGCTTGCCCTGGCTGATAATGGAATGCGTATCCTTGCCCAGGCCCGAATCGTGCAGGATGTCCTGAATGTCCATCAGGCGGCACGGGCTCGAGTTGATGAGGTACTCGCTCTCGCCCGAGCGATACATGCGGCGAGTGATAGCCACCTCGTCAAAGTCGACGGGCAGCATATGGTCCGAGTTATCGAGCACCAGCGTGACCTCGGCGACACCCACAGGCTTGCGCGCTGACGAGCCCGAGAAGATGACATCCTCCATGGCCTGGCCGCGCAGCTGCTTGGCGCTCTGCTCGCCCAGGACCCACAGGATGGAGTCGGAGATGTTCGATTTTCCCGAGCCGTTTGGACCGACGATGACGGTCAGGCCCGGCTCAAACGTCATATGGGCGCGGTCGGCAAACGACTTGAACCCTTTGAGCGTGAGGGACTTGAGATACACGGTTCCTCGCTTAAACAGGCTTCTTGTTGAGAATCACGCCGTTGGTGGTGTAACCCATGCGGTCGAGCGCTTCGAGCGCGGCGGCTCCCTCGGCTTCCTTCTTTGAGGAGCCGGAGCCGCGACCCTGACGAATACCATCGATCAAAACCACGGCGGTAAAGGTGGGCGCATGCGCCGGGCCCTCGGAGCCAACGAGCTTGTACGCCGGGGGCTCGTGACCGTCGGCTTGCACACACTCCTGCAAAAACGACTTGGGGTTCGCAGGATGCTCGGCACGCTCGGAAGCCAAATGCGGCTTAAGCGTACGGTGAATGAACTCCGCCGCGGCATCCCAGCCGGCATCCAGGTACAGTGCGCCCACGAGCGACTCGTAGACGTTCTCGAGCGCCGAATGCAGGCCGCGCGCACCGGTACCGGTCTCGGAGGCACCAAAGATGATGATGTCGTCGATGCCCAGCTCGTGAGAAACCTCGGACAGCGTAGCGCCCGAGACAAGCGACACCTTCAAGCGCGTGAGCTTGCCCTCGTCAAACTCCGGATAGGACTCAAAGAGCGAACGGGCAACCACGGCGCCCAAAATGGAATCGCCCAAGAACTCAAGGCGCTCATAGCTGGCAGAAACCGGCTGGCCCTCGACTGCCGAGGGATGCGTAAGCGCCGCGCGCAGCAGCACCTTGTTATTGAACTCGTGGCCCAGGATCTCCTGGGCGCGCGCGAGTCGTTGAGATAAAGCCAAGACTTAGTCCTCCTTGGCGTTTTCAATAGCGTCGACAGCGTCGGCGACAGAGTTGAGCGAGAGCAGGGTCTCGTCATCGATCTCGAGGTTGAACTCGTCCTCGATAGCCGTAACCAGCTGCAGGCGCTCGAGCGAGTTGGCATCGAGGTCGTCAAAGGTGGTCTCCTCGCTAATTTCGGCAACATCGACGCCCAGAACGTCAGCAGCGACCTCGGCGATCTTGTCGAAGATTTCGGAGCGGTCCATAGCGCTTCCTCTCATAGTGCATGAATACCAAAAGAATGGTACCGCCCGGGCGGTACCAAGACACGGTTCTGATTCTACCCCACGACGTGCGCCGCGAAGCACATAACAGCGCTCTAACTCGCTCTTATAAAACGATACCGTCCATAGAGTTGGCGACATTCTCGACCAGCCCGGCGCGCACGGCTTCGGCCGCCGCGAGCGTACCGTTTTTAACAGCCTCGACCGAGGTAGCGCCATGGCCGATCAGGACCACGCCGCGCAGGCCCAAAAGAATCGCGCCGCCCTTGGCGTCGCCAGAGAGCTTGGCCTTTATCTCGCGCATCTGCTTTTTAATGAGCAGTGCGGCGATCTTGGTGCCGAGCGAGGCCATAAAGGCGCCCTTGAGCTCCTGCAGTAAAAACTTGGCAGCGCCCTCGGTGGCCTTGAGCGCAATATTGCCCGACATGCCATCGGCAACGACGACATCGAAGTTACCTGAGGTGATGTCCGTTCCCTCGCAGTTACCAACAAAGCCGGGAACGGCGGCTTTCATGGCCGGGAAGCAGGCCTTGGTAAAGTTGGAGCCCTTCTCGTCCTCGGTGCCGTTGGCAAGCAGGCCCACGCGGGGATGCTCGATGCCCAAGACGACGCGGGCATAGGCGCTACCCATCTGGGCAAAACGTACCATATCGTCAACCTCGACATCGGGGTTGGCGCCCATATCGCACAGCACCGTCAGACCGCCGGCGCGATTGGGCAGCGCATTGGTCAGACAGGGGCGCACCGGCTGCTTCTTGCCTTCGGCCTGATACCTAAACGGCGTCACATAGGCGGTGGCGGCGGCGGTCATGGCGCCGGTGGAGCCGGCAGAGAAGAACGCGTCCGCATTACCCTTCTTGATGGCGCGACACGACAGCACGATCGACGACTTGCGTTTGGTCATCACGGCGCGAATGGGATCGTCATCCATGGCGATAACGTCAGGTGCCTCAAGGGCCTCAACACGTGCATGGGAAGCGGCAAAGGGATTGACGATTTCGGCGGGGCCAGCTGCCAAGACCTCGATATCGGGATCGGCGGCAAGTGCAGCCTCGATACCATCGAGAACAACCTGAGGTTTCTCGTCTCCGCCCACAACGTCTACACAAACGCGAACGTTACTCATATACATGCTCCTTATACAAAAATGGCCGACTCATTGAGCCGGCCATTGTGGTTCCATTTGGAACGGCATCGCATCCAGAGTATACCGTTACTCGGTAACGATAACCTCGCGGTCCTTGTAGAAACCGCAGCTGGGGCACACGTGGTGCGGAAGCTTGACAGCGCCGCAACGGGGGCACGTGGACTGAGCCGCAGCCGAAATCTTCATGTTGGCGGAACGGCGGGTGTGAGTGCGGATACGACCCTGCTTTTGTTTAGGTACGGGCATAGTGACCTTCCTTATGAACTATCCAGTGTGGCGATTACGCGCAAGTAGCGATACTACCACAGTTTTACTCATCAAGCTTGAGATTCTTCAATGCTGCAAATGGTTTTTCCGTGGCAGCGGCCCATTCCGCCTCTGCCTGGGCGGCGCAATCGCATTGCTCGACGTTGAGATTGGTGCCGCAGGTGGGGCACAGGCCGCGGCAATCGGGCTTGCACAGGACAACGAACGGCGTGTCCATGACGACCGCGTCGTTGATGGGCTCACCCAGATCGACGATGCGATCCTCGCCCAGCAGCTCGTAGCCGTCCTCGTAGGCCTCGGGATCCTCGGGCTCCTCAAAGAGGTAGAACTCCTCGATCTCGCCGGCGATATCAAACGAGGCGGGCTCCAGGCAACGGTCGCACTCGCCGGTGGCGTGCGCGCGGACCATGCCCGTGAGCAAGACACCGGTACCGGCATTGGTAAAGACAACGTCGTAGTCGATGCCGTCCTGAAGCTGGTACTCCTTCTCGCCCACCGTGTAGGTGGCGACATCGACCTTACCGGTCAGCGGATACGAATCTCCAGGAAACTCGAGCTGCTCGGAAAGATCGACGGTAACGCTCGGGAACTCAGCCATTACCACTGACCATTCTGCTGGGCGGCACCCTCGTTGAGCTGTTGACGGCAACGGGTAACGGTGCCGGTCAGGCTCTTGAGGTTCTCCTCCAGGTGCGTAAAGACCTGCTCTGCGTAGTCCTCGGCAGCATAACGCGTCTCGCGCTCGTACTGCTGGGCACGATCGCGGATGTCGTCGGCCTGCTGCTGCGCAAGGCGGACGATCTCCTGCTCACCGGCAATGGTGAGGGCCTGCTGCTGAGCGTCGGCGATGATGGAATCGGCCTGAGCGGCGGCGGAAGCCATAAGCTCCTCGCGCTCCTTAAGGATACGGCGGGACTTCTGCCACTCCTCGGGATAGCTCATGCGGATCTCGTCGAGGATGTTGAAGAACACGTCGGCGTCGATGACCTTGAACTGAGCGTTCTTGCCGAAAGGCGGCTTGGCTTCCTCGATCAGCCCTTCGAGCTCATCGACCAAGCTGACGATCCTATCGCCAGGAAAATTCTCGCCCGGCATCCGGTCTCCTTTCATAGGTAACATATCATCGTGCTAGTTTACCACATGCCACCAGCCATTAAAAAACGTCACGAAAAGCGATGTTTGAGCGCCTTGACCACATTGGACGGAACAAAATTAGAGACGTCGCTGCCGAGCGAGGCAATCTGGCGAACCACCGAGCTCGAGATATAGCCGTACTGCGGCGCACTCATGACAAAGATGGACTCCAGCTCGTTATCCAGGCGGTAGTTGAGGTCGGCCTGCTGCAGCTCGTACTCAAAGTCGGTCATGGCACGCAGGCCCTTGACCACGGCTCCTGCTCCCTGTTCGCGGGCAAAATCGACCAAGAGCCCAGTGAAGGGCAGCACCTCGACGCCGTCAATATCACCGAGCGCCTCACGGGCCAGCGCCACGCGCTCATCGAGCATAAACGTGGTGCCCACGCCGTTTTTACCCTGCGACTCGGCAACAGCGACGATCACGCTGGGAAAGATGCGGCGGGCACGGCGAATCACGTCGATGTGACCAAACGTGATGGGATCGAAGGTGCCCGGGACGATCACGCGATTAATAGTGTCACTCATGGGCGTCCTCCGGGGATACTGCCTCGTCATTTTCGTTAGCATCAGTGCCGCCGTCCTTGCTATCGCCGACCCAACGGAGCAGGTCGACCGAGGAAATGCCGTAGCGCTTCTCACGTACAGTCTCAAAGTCTGCCGGATGCGCGCCCGCATCGGCGGCGGCATGCTCAAACAGGGCGTAAGCGCCAGACGCAAGCAGACCCTGCTGGGCCAGATTCTGCAGCAGTTCCTCGACCGGCTCGGCACCAAAAGCATAGGGCGGGTCGAGCAGGACCAGATCAAAGGGGCCGCCCGGTACACGACCGCGTGAGGCACTCGTCAGCATGTCGCCCGTGACCACGCGCCAACGCGCACGGTCACGGCAGAGCGACTCGATATTCTTGGTAATGAGCCGCGCGGCGTTGCGATCGATCTCAAACGTCGTGAGCGAGCGGGCCCCACGAGAGAGCATCTCTAACCCTAAGGCACCGGAGCCGCCAAAGGCGTCCAACACACGAACCTCGTCCAAATCGAAATCGAATGCCGACATGACCATAGATGCGCACGCCTCGCGCACGCGATCAGTCGTGGGGCGGGTGACATCGCGACCACGGGGCTCCTCGATCTTGCGACCGCGCCATTCGCCGCCGATGATTCTCATCCTCCGCTGACCTCCTTAAAGATATGTCGATAACGCATGGCGACCGCGTCGCGCAAGGGACGCGTCGCCACAGAGTCAAGGTTGCAAGCATACCGCAAGAGCTCGACCGCGTCCAAATGGGCCCACTCGATCAGCTCCTCGTCGGCGTCCAGGTCGACAAAGCGCAGGGTCACACCACCATGCTGGCGGTACCCCAGGATTTCGCCCTCGTGGCGCAGACGCAGGTCCATCTGGGCGAGCGTAAAGCCGTCCGAGGTCTTTTCGAGCGACTGGAGACGGTCTTGTGCCGCCGATGCGCCGCCGTTGCCCTTGGAGTGCGTCATGACCAGGCACGTGCCCGACACGCTGCCGCGGCCTACGCGCCCGCGCAGCTGGTGCAAGGCCGCCAAACTAAAGCGCTCGCCGTTCTCGATGACCATGACGGTGGCGTTGGGCACGTCAACGCCCACCTCGACTACCGTGGTCGAGACGAGCACATCGATCTCGCCACGCTTAAAGGCATCGATGACCCGGTCCTTCTCCCCCGCCGGCATGCGGCCGTGAAGACGCTCGATGGAAAGCCCCGGTAATGCCAGACGAAGGCGTTCGAGCTCGGTCGCCGTGTCATGCAACGGCACGGGCACGGTCACGCGGCCTTCGTCGTCGCGGGCGATGCCGGGTACGTCTTCGAGCTCATCGGCCGAATCGCTCGGCTCCACGAGCGGACAGATTACGTAGGCCTGCTGCCCTTTTTCGTGCGCCACTCGAATGGCTCCATAGGCCAGGTCGCGACTCGACTCGGTGAGGACGCGCGTCATCACGCCGGCACCCGGAACGGGACGATGGCGGATGATGCTCGTGTCCAGGTCGCCGTACACCGAAAGCGCCAGCGTGCGCGGGATGGGCGTGGCGGTCATGACCAGCAAGTCGGCACCCGGGCCTTTTGCGCGCAGGGCGTTACGCTGCCCCACGCCAAAGCGGTGCTGCTCGTCGATCACCACAAGCGACAAATGCCTGAACGTGACGTTCTCCGAAAGCACCGCATGGGTACCAAAGAGCACGTCGAGCTCGCCAGACTGGAGCCGAGCATGAATCTGTTCACGCTCGGCCGCCGGCGTGGCGCCCGTCAGGAGCGCCCAGGTCATGCCAGCCTGCGAGAGCAAGGGGCCGGTCTTATCGGCATATTGACGCGCCAGCACGCCCGTGGGCGCCATAACGCAGGCCT
>USJB01000059.1 GCA_900554905.1 uncultured Collinsella sp.
TGGCGGGACGCGTTTCGAAGTTGGTTTTCGATTATTATTCCCAGGAGGATACGCAATGAGTTTTGCTGTTGTGGTTTCTGACATCGCCCCTTTGTATACGAAGCCGGAGCCGTTGTGTGAGCTGGCAGATGAAGCGCTTTATGGTATGGTGGTGGAGGTGCTGGCGCGGGAAGGGATGTATTGCCGTGTGCGTACCCATTACCGCTATGAGGGCTGGACGCCCGCGCGCTGCCTTCTGGAGGACGGCGCGCCTGCCGCACGGCTCGACACTCGACGTACCGTTGTGCGCCTTCGTGTCGTGCCGCACGGAATTCGCGCACGTCCTCGTCACGGCAGGAGTGTGGTGGGCGACGACGCGCCTGCCGCACAAATCTTAAAACATTGAGGGGCTGTTCCAAACTATTGGAACAGCCCCTCAACGGCTATTGGTTCAGCGCAGCCAACACACCATCATCACGCGTTCAGCGCTTTGAAACCGATGTCGTGACGGTAGAACATGCCCTTGGTGTCGAGCTTGTCGATGATCGCGTAGACCTTGTCCTGCGCGGCCTTGATGTCCGCAGCGGAGGACTCGACCAGCAGCACGCGACCGGAGTTGGCCACGAGACCATGCTCGCCACGTGCGACGCCCGCATAGTAGACATGGGAATCGTCATCTACCGTGATCTCAGGAATCGCGGCACCCTTGACCACGTTGGTCGGGTAACCTTCGGAAGCGATCACCACGCCAAGAGTGGCATTGTCCTCATCCCACGTGAATTCCGGGGTTTCGCCGTTGAGAATGGCGCTGATGCCGGCACCGAGATCGGACGTGAGCTTCGGCAGCACCACTTCGGTCTCTGGATCGCCGAAACGCGCGTTGAACTCAATGACCTTCGGTCCGTCGGCGGTGGCGATGAGGCCGGCGTACAGAATGCCGGTGAACGGCGTGCCCTCGTCGGCCATGGCCTGAACGGTCGGCTTGACGATGGTTTCGATGGCGGTGTCGATCACATCCTGACCGATCTGCGGAACCGGGCTGTAGGCGCCCATGCCGCCGGTGTTCGGACCCTTGTCGCCATCGTAGGCACGCTTATGATCCTGCGAAATCGGCATCGGCCAGAAATCGGTGCCGTTCACAAAGCTCATCAGAGAGAATTCCTGACCCTCAAGGAAATCCTCGATAACCACCTTCGCGCCGGCGTTGCCGAAGCGGTGGTCCACGAAAATGTCCTCCAAAGCGGCGATGGCGGTCTCCTCATCCATCGCCACGGTCACGCCCTTGCCTGCGGCCAGGCCATCGGCCTTGATGACGATCGGCGCGCCATGCTCGCGCACATAAGCGGTGGAACGCTCCAAATCGTCGAACGTCTGGTACTTCGCGGTCGGAATGTCGTGACGTTCCATAAGCTGCTTGGCGAAGTCCTTGGAACCCTCGATCTGCGCGGCGGCCTTGTTCGGGCCGAACGCCTTGATGCCGGCGGCCGCGAAATCGTCGACGATGCCTTCGATAAGCGGCACTTCCGGTCCGACGAACACCCAGTCGTAACCATTGTTCTTCACGAAATCGATGAGCGCCGCATGATTGGACGGGTTGAGCTGCGTGGTGCGGATGCCGTCAAGCTCCATGCCCGGATTGCCTGGGGCCACAGTGACCTCGCTGACGCTGCCGCCACGCATGAGCGCGTGGGCGATGGCATGTTCACGCGCACCGGAACCAATGACCAGAACCTTCATATTTCCTCCTGTTGTATCCCTTATGGGGAAGAGTGCCAATCTCAAGAAATAATATCGGGGGTGCCTGTTCGGCTACCCCCGTATGTTCGTTTACTGCAGTTCGACGTCCTCGCCGGTCTTCTTGACGATATTGCCCAGCACATAGCCGGCCTCGCCATTGGACTTCAGCAGTTCCATGGTCTTATCGGCATCTTCGGCGCTGACGGCCAGCACCATGCCGATACCCATGTTGAAGATGTTGAACATTTCCATATGGTCGATGCTGCCGGCCTTCTCGAGCACGTCGAAGATCGGGAGCACCGGCCAGGAGCCGAGGTTGATATGGGCGGCAAGACCGTCCGGAATCATACGCGGAATGTTCTCGATGAAACCGCCGCCGGTGATATGCGCGACGCCCTTGACCACGCCCGCCTTGAACAGCGGGGAAAGGGCCTTCACGTAAATCTTGGTCGGAGTGAGCAGCACGTCGCCAAGCTTCTCACCGCCCAGTTCGTCCAGTACGGTGTCCACGGTGTAGCCGGCCTGCTCGAACAGGGCCTTGCGCACCAGGGAGAAACCGTTGGAATGCACGCCGGTGGACGGCAGGCCGATAAGCACGTCGCCCTCAGCGATGGTGGAGCCGTCGACGATAGCGGACTTTTCGGCCACGCCGACCGCGAAGCCAGCCAGATCGTACTCGTCTTCGTCATACATGCCCGGCATCTCGGCGGTCTCGCCGCCGATCAGACCGGAACCGGCCTGCACGCAGCCGTCGGCCACGCCGGAGACGACCTGCTCGAGCAGAGCCGGATTGTTCTTGCCGCAGGCGATGTAATCCAGGAAGAACAGCGGCTCGGCGCCTTGGGCGGCGATATCGTTGACGCACATGGCCACGCAGTCGATGCCGATGGTGCTGTGTTTGCCCGCCATCTTGGCGACGACCAGCTTGGTGCCCACGCCGTCGGTGCCGCTGATCAGGATCGGGTCTTCCATATCCTTGAGCGCGGCGGCCGAGAATAAGCCACCAAAGCCACCGATACCGCCGATGACCTCGGGACGGTTGGTGTCCTTAACCATTTGCTTAATAGCGTCGACGGCGCGGCCGCCCTCGGCGGTATCGACGCCGGCGTCCTCATACGTCACATGTTTGCTGTCGCTCATCTGAGCCTTCCTCTCCCACTACCGTGACGCCGCGCGGGCGCCAAACGGTGCTCATAGTTGCGTTCATTTCGGCGCGCGCCATAACAACGCGCGACGCTCAATCAACAAAACAGCAGGTAAAACCTTCCAAAATAAACCTGTCCCTACATGGCAGGTTTTAGGCCTCGCCGTGCTTCTCTTCCCAGCTGCGGTCGTCGTATTTCTCGACCACGGCGTCGTCGTCAAAGTGCAGCGGCTTGTCCAGGTTGCGGGGCTTAAAGCCCTCCATAAACTTGTCGCGGCCAAAGCTCTCGGGAATCGCCACGGGGTAGCGTCCGGTAAAGCACGCATCGCAGTAACCGCCCTTGGGCATAACCTTCAGCAGGCCCTCGACCGAAAGGAAGGCCAGCGAATCGGCGCCGATGTACTCGCAGATCTCATCGACCGTCTTGTTGGCGCTGATAAGCTGCGACTGCACGTCGGTATCGATACCGTAGAAGCACGGCCAGATGACCTCGGGCGAGTTGATGCGGATATGAATCTCCTTGGCGCCGGCGTTGCGCAGCATCTTGACGAGCTGCACCATGGTGGTGCCGCGGACGATGGAGTCGTCGATGACGACCAGGCGCTTGCCCTCGATGTTGTCACGCAGCGGGTTGAGCTTCATGCGCACGCCCATGGCACGCAGCTCCTGCGTGGGCTCGATAAACGTGCGTCCCACGTAGCGGTTCTTGATGAGGCCCTCGCCAAAGGGAATGCCGCTCTCGTGCGAATAGCCCTCCGCGGGCGGCAGGCCGGAGTCGGGCACGCCGATGACTAGGTCGGCCTCGACGGGCTCCTCATGTGCCAGCTGACGACCCATGTCATAACGGCAGGCGTAGACGCTCTTGCCGTTCATGATGGAGTCGGGGCGAGCGAAGTAGACCTGCTCAAAGATGCAGTTAGCAGGCTCTTCGGCGGCAGGCACGCCCTGCTCGGACACAAGGCCCTCGGCGCTGATACGCAAAATCTCACCGGGACGGACATCACGGACATACTCGGCGCCCACGATATCGAGTGCGCAGGTCTCGGAGGCGACGACCCAGCCGCCGGCGCGGGTGACATGGGTGGTGGCGTCGACCGTCGCGGCGCCGTCCTGCGACGGCAGTTGCGAAACGGATGCGACATCGGCCTGGTCCAGACCCTCGTCCACCAGCTTGCCCAGTACAAGCGGGCGAATGCCGTGCGGATCGCGGAATGCGTAGAGCGCCTGCTCGTTGATGAGCGTCATGGCGTAGCCGCCGCGCACAAGCTCCATGGTCTTGCGAATGCCCTCGCGCAGATGGCCTGTACGCTGAGTAAAGTAGCCGATAAGTTTGGTCGCGACCTCGGAATCCGAGTTGGAGAGGAACGGCACGCCCAGTTCGATCAGCTGGCGGCGCAGCTCGTCGGTGTTGACGAGGGTGCCGTTGTGCGCGAGCGCGATAATGACACTATTGATGGTAGAGAGGTGCGGCTGAGAGGCTTCCCAGCTCTTGGCGCCGGCGGTGCCGTAGCGCACATGACCCACGGCCAGCTGACCGGAGAGCGTCGACAAGTCGGCATTGGAGAACACGCGGTCGAGCAGGCCCAGGTCCTTGCGAACCATAACCGTGCCGCCGTCACCCACGGCGATTCCCGCCGATTCTTGGCCACGGTGCTGCAGTGCACGCAGGCCAAAGTACGTCAGTCGAGCCACGTCGCGATCGGGTGCCCACACACCAAAAATGCCGCATTCCTCATGCAACTGGTCGGAGTCCGGATCATACGTCGACATGGCGTTCACCTGTCCCGCGGCACGCTCGGCCGCGCGGATGGTTTCTTGAGACATGGCATCCCCTCAGAGCCTCGTTATTTGGCGTTACCTGCCCTATTATACGCACGGCAAGACAAGCACTCCCGCGCATGAACAGCGCTTTTTAAAAGCCCACCGAGCTTATAATCCGTTTTGCAGCCAAACATTTTATTGGGCAACCGCCTCGGGGCCGACGATCCCGCATACTTCCGTTGCGACGCGTCTCGCCCGCCGTTGGGGCTTGCATTGTTGCAATTGGGACGTTCGTCCTGTCTTTTGGCAGGTCGGCGGCGTATCCTTGTACCTACAGCAAAACGAGAAAGGTTATGTATGGATCGAAACGAACTCAACCCCAGCGTCCCCAGCGCCACGGAGGTCAAGAAGATCCCCCTCATCATTAAGGTATACGCCGTCCTGTGCATCCTGTCCGGCGTGGGCACACTCCCGTCGGTCGCCGCCTTTATGTGGCAGGTCATCGCCGCGCTCATCAACGGCAACGCCGCCGCCAAGCTCGGCGACAACACGCTCGTCGCGGTCGGACTGATTGTCGCCGGCATCATGCTCTCGGCTGCCAGTGCCGTCATCTTGATCATCTTTGGCCTTGACCTCATCAAGAACCAGCGCCGCAATGCCGCCCGTCTGTCCTATATCCTTATCGCATTGACCGTCGTCGAGCTTTTGGTTGACGTGATGCTCCAGGGCATCGGGCCTTTCTTGCTGCGCCCCGCCATCCAGCTCGGCATCCTCGTCGCGCTTTCGACCACCGTCGACCCCACGCTGCGCCAGGAGCGCGAGCTGCAGCGCCGCCTGCAGGAGATGCTCGACCGCGACGCCGCCGCCGAGGGCATGCTCGGGCGCGATGAAACCGGCGAAGGCTACATCAAGCTCAACTACTTCAACCTGTTCTGGGTATTCTTTGTCTGCTGCATACTCGGCCTGATCGCCGAGGACATCTGGCACATGACGGTCGACGACCCCGGCGTCTACCAGAACCGCGCCGGCATGCTGTTTGGCCCCTTCAGCCCCATCTATGGATTTGGCGCCGTACTCATGACCATGGTGCTCAACCGCTTCTACAAAAAGAACCCCATCATTATCTTTTTGGTGAGCGCGCTGCTCGGCGCGAGCTTTGAGGTGTTCGTGGGCTGGTTTATGCAGACCTCGTTTGGAGTGGTCTCGTGGAGCTACTCGCACATGAAGCTGTTCGGCATGCCCGACCCGCTCGCCGTCCTTACGGGCGGACGCACCTGCACGGGCTTTGCCTGCCTGTGGGGCCTGGGCGGACTCATCTGGATCAAGCTGCTGCTGCCGAGGCTGCTCAAGCTCATCAACATGATTCCGTGGAAGAGTCGCTACTCCGCTACCGTCATCTTCACCATCATTATGCTGGTCGATGGCGTTATGACGCTGCAGTCGCTCGATTATTGGTATCAGCGCGTCAACGGCACGGAACCGGATATTCCCGTTGCGCAGTTCTACGGCAAGTACTTCGATAATGACTTTATGGAGAATCGCTTCCAGAGCATGACCATGAGTCCCAAGGATGCGACGCGCGTGTAGCGCCCACCGCGCCCAAAACGCAAAATGCCCGCCGGTATCACACTGAACTGCGCCCCAAATCTTGGACGCATTAATTAAAACTCGCGGCTATGCCGCCATCAAGGACTGATTCCGGAACTCCTCCGGGGTCAGTCCTTTCAGTCTCTTCTGCCTGCGGCGCGTGTTCCAATGGACGATGTAGGCCTCCAAATCCGCCTTGAACGACTCGAAGTCGTCCCAGTCGCGGCCCCGGAAGAATTCATCCTTCATGTGTCCGAACAGCCCCTCGGTGCAGGCGTTGTCCAGGCAGTTTCCCTTGCGCGACATGCTCTGCACGAAGCCCGCGCCGCGCAGCCTTTCCACGTACCTGGCGCTCTGGTATTGCCAGCCCATGTCGGACTGCATCACCGGATGCGCGCCGGCGGGCACCAGCGGGACGAGCATGTCGAGCATCTCGTCCTGCTGCGCCATGTTCGGCGACTCGGATATCGACCAGGCGGCGATCTCGCCGCTGCCGAAGTCGTAGGCCGGCGCGAGGTAGGCCTTGCCGAACGAGCACTTGAACTCGGTGACGTCGGTGCCCATCTTCTGCCACGGGCCGTCGGCGGCGAAGTCGCGGCCGATCACGTTCTCGAAGGTCTCGCCGACCACCCCCTTGTACGAGTTGTACCTGTGGTAGTCGGTCTCTCGCCGTATGCCGCAGCGCAGGCCCATCTCGCCCATCATCTTGAGCACGGTCTTGTCGGCGACGACGGCGCCGCGCTCGGCGCGCAGGCACATCGCGATCTGGCGGTGCCCGCACCCGTTGGGCGTGCGGGAGAATATCTCCCTGGCGGCGTCCCACAGCTCGGGCCTGGTGGGATTCTTCGGATGCGCCAGCGCGTAGTAGTAGGTCGAGCGCGCCAGCCCGGCGCATTCCAGCAGGCCGGAAAGCGCGAATCGCCCCGAAAGCTCGCTCACGGCCTCGGCCCGCGCCCGGGCAGCAAGCCCAGCTCCGCCTTCAGGGCTATCGATTTTTTTAGGTACGCCACCTGTGCCTCGAGCTTGCGCACGCGCTCTTGGAGTTCC
>USJB01000060.1 GCA_900554905.1 uncultured Collinsella sp.
TGGCGCTATCGATGGTCGACACGCAGTTGAGCAACGTCGACTTGCCCGAACCCGAAGCGCCCATGATGCCAACGAATTCGCCGCGGTTGACGGTAAAGCTGACGTCGTTGAGCGCGCGGGTCACGTTGCCCAGCGCTCCATATACCTTTTCGAGATGCGCGACCTCCAGTACCGGGGCCGCCATGTGCGTGGTTTGCATACCGAGTCCTTTCTTGCGATTAGTCTACGGCATCTATAGTCGCAAGAAGACGAGTCGGCTACCATCGATATGGCTTACGCTTGCCTTACCGTTGTGTAAGGTACGGATAGCTACCCTGCCACGTGTTGATGTTGAGAGAGGACTCCTGTTGAAGACTGTTCATGTTGCCGCTGGGATCATTCGCAAGGAAGGATCCGATGAGTTACTTGCCGTGCAGCGCGGCTATGGCGACATGCAGGGACTTTGGGAGTTCCCCGGTGGCAAGCTCATGCGCGGCGAGACGCCCGAGGACGCCGTTCGCCGCGAGCTTATGGAAGAGCTGCAGGTAAAAGTCACCAACCTGCGCGATTTTTACACCGTTGAGTATGACTACCCCGATTTCCATCTCTCGATGGAGTGTTACTACTGCTCGCTCGCCGATGAATCCGATGAACCCCAGAAGCACGACCGCCAGCTCGATATCCGCTGGATTCCGCGCACCTCGCTTGCCACGGTTGAGTGGATGCCCGCCGACAAGGGGCTTATCGATGCTCTGATTGAGTTGAAGGAAGATCGGCTTGAGGCCAACGGCACTGCCAACGACGCCGAGGCCACCACGAACGACGAGCCCGCTTCCAGGCCCAAGCGCGCACCTAAGCGCCGCAGCAAGAAGCGCCCCAAGCCCGGTCTGCTCGACGGCATCGATACCTCGGACCTCTCCGCTGACGAGCGCGAACTCGTGCGCCGTCGCGCCGCTATAAAAAAGTCCATGAAGGGCAACAAGCGTGCAAACACCAAGCCCGAGCTGCTCGTTCGCCAGCGCTTGCGCGCAGCGGGCCTTACGGGTTATCGCTTGGAATGGAAGGTTCCTGGCAAGCCCGACATCGCCTTTCCCGGCCGCAAGATCGCCATCTTCGTCAACGGTTGCTTTTGGCACCGCTGCCCCAAGTGCAACCCGAGCCAGCCCAAGCGCAACGTTGAGTTTTGGGAGGCAAAGTTCCGTCGCAACGTCGAGCGCGATCGCGCCGCGGTGGCAGCGCTCACTCAAATGGGCTGGACACCCATAACCATCTGGGAATGCGAACTCAAAAAAGACCGCATCGACGCCACCATGGAAAAGGTCATCGAGCAGGTGCGCGCCGCAGAGCCGCAGCGCTAGGAACGAGCCATCCACACGCCCCACACAGGCGAGCCACATCCGCGCCACAAACCTTAGAAAGCCCTTAAGCCCAAAACCTTTCAAAAGTGTTATTCGATACCTCTGACCTGCAGTTTCATCGTAACACCAAACCAGGTTAAGCCTTTCTTTAGCGCTTCTTTGCAGAAGCCGCGGCATAATACTGCCAACGCACGGGACCTAGCAGCATACCCCGAGCGCAATCTATTGGTGGACATCGAGGAGGCCGCATAAGCATGCATTCTTCCAATGACGCAGCACAGCAGCCATCCCTGAAACATGCAAACCTTTTCTCCTTCCCCCCGACACAGAGAAACGGCCTCCTCGACTCCCCCACCACAAAAACCAAGCGCTCAGCCGATCAGAGCCTCAACTTACGAGCATCCTTCGAAAAGCTCCAAGCATCCCTAGACAAGGCGTTCCCCGAACAGGCAAGAGCAATCTAAGCCCATCGCGCTTTATACTGATGCCATGCGAAACATGGATCACATAGAATTGCACCGCGGAGGACGCGAGGAAGCGTTTCCCGAGACCGCCGAAGACTGGCCCTATATTGCCGAACGCGCAGAATTCGCTCGCTATCCGGGCAATTCCGTCCCCTGGCACTGGCATTCCGAAGTTGAGCTTTTCTACATGGAGCAGGGAGCGATTGGCTATCGAACGCGCGCGGCTCATGAACACGTGCGCTTTGAGGAAGGGTCCGCCGGCTTTATCAACGGCGGCGTTTTGCACAGCACGCTGCAATCACCCAATTCGGCACCAGCCATTCAAATGTTGCATATCTTTCAGCCGTCGATGCTCGGCGATCCCGCGGGACGCCTTCAAAAGCGCTATATCAATCCTTTGCTGCAATGTCGAGGCGTCGATGTGCTCAAATGGTCGCCCACCAACCCCGACGATATGCCCTTTATCGATTTGCTAAAGAGTTCCTTTAACCACGACCTTCAACGGCCGCAGAACGAGATGGCGCTTCGGAATAGCTTGTCAGAGCTCTGGATTCAGATTTACGCCAAGGCCGAACCGCTCTTTGCCTCCGACAACGCCTCTTGGATGACCAACCGCGACGTACAGTTCAAGGCAATCCTGGACTATATCCGCGCAAACTATGCAGCCGCTATAGATGTGCCCCAGATGGCATCTGCAGCCGGCGTAAGCGAAAGAGAGTGTTACCGCATTATCGAAGCTTGCGCAGGAACGACCCCGGCGGCATATCTGCGCGCATACCGCGTAAACCGTGCTTGCGAACTTTTGGCACACACCACGCGAACGGTCCAGACAGTCGCGCGCCAATGCGGCTTTGCGACAGCAAGCCATCTTGGCCAGGTATTTAAAGAACAAATGGGATGCACTCCTTCGAGCTATCGAGCAGCGAGGCAGAATCTCGATAGTACCAGGCAGAAATCCCGCTAGCCCTTCTTCTGTCACTGCATCAAACTTGCAGGCAAACAACGGATAGGAGCTACTATATGAAGCACTTTGACTATATCGTGTTTGACGTTGATGGGACATTGGCAGATACAGAAGAAAGCGTGCTGTCATCGCTTGGCCAGATTATCCAAGAAGAAACCGGCAAAACGCTCCCCCGACACGAGCTTGAATTTGCCCTCGGCATACCCGGCAAGGATGCCCTTGAGAAACTTGGAATCTACTCGCAGGCAACGTTGAATCGTTGGTGCCAAGTTGCTGCCAGCTTTAAAAGCACCATCAGCGTGTTTCCCGGCTTGCACGAAGTTATCGCAACACTCTCCGACAACGGCTGCAAACTTGGCATCGTCTCCTCACGTGCGCGCGACGAATACACAGACGAAATTGCACCCCTTGGCTTCGATAAGTTTTTTGAACACATCATCCTTGTCGAAGACACAACCGAACATAAACCCGCACCCGCTCCCATGCTCGAATATCTCCGGCGTACGGGCGCGAATCCTGGCAACGTCGTCTACGTTGGCGACACCGTCTACGACGAACAATGCGCAACTTCAGCAGGGGTCAGTTTTGCCAGAGCAGCATGGGGATCACACCAAGATATCCCAAATGCCACCTACAACCTCAAAACCCCCAACGACCTATTAACCCTAACAACCAAGTAACCCTCCCATCCCAAATTCGCAGTCCTAACGCCACAAGGGCGACGACCTCGAGAAGGTCAACTTGGGAGGGACGAGGGCTTAGTTCCCCAATCTTTCCGCAGGGGGCAAAAAGCAACGTCTTATTTTTCCGACACTAACGCCACAAGGGCGATTGAGCAGGACGGTTTGGGCGGGTCCCGTACTTAGTTTCCAAAATCATTCCGCAGCGCGAAGGCCCCCGTTGTCAACGCTTCGAAGAAGCGAGACAACGGGGGCCTTCATGCGCGAGGACGTTTTGGAAACTAAGTACGGGGACCCGCCCAAGCCGTCCGGTGGGATCAGAGTACCCTTGCTGTTACTCTGCTTTGCCCACAGAGTTGAGGTTGGTCATGCGGATCTTAACCAGCTCGGTGATCTCGCGCATGCCCTCCTTGGCCGGCTTCTTGGGATCGAAGCAGGCGGGGTTCTCGGCCATGTACGCCATGAAGCCCTTGGTGAAGGCCTGACGCAGCTCAGTAGCGTAGTTGACCTTGCAGATACCGTTCTTGACTGCCTCGGCGACCTGCTCATCAGGCACACCGGAAGTGCCGTGCAGAACCAGCGGCACGTCGACAGCGTCGCGGATAGCCTTGACGACGGACTGCTCAATATGCGGCGTAGCGGTGTAGACACCGTGGCTGGTGCCGACGCCAATAGCGAGGGAGGTGCAGCCGGTGCGCTCGACGAACTCCTTGGCCTCATCAGGATCGGTGTAGGGATTCTCGCCCTCAACTGCAGGACCGTCGTCCTCCTTGCCGCCGACCTTGCCGAGCTCAGCCTCAACAGGCACGCCCATGGCGCGGCCAGCGTCGGCGACGGACTTGGTCAGGGCGATGTTGTCCTCGAAGGACTCGTGCGAACCGTCGATCATGACAGAGGTGTAGCCCGTGCGGAAAGCCTGCATGCAGCGGTCATAGCCATCGCCGTGATCGAGGTGCAGAGCGACGGGCACGGAAGCGCGCTCGGCGGCAGCCTTGACCATGCCGTAGAAGTAGTCCAGACCAGCGGTCTTGATGGTGCCCGGGGTGGTCTGCATGATGACGGGGGACTTGGTCTCCTCGGCAGCGGCCAGAACGGCCATAACAAACTCGAGGTTCTCGACGTTGAAAGCGCCAACAGCGTAGTGGCCGGCCTGAGCGTCCTTGAGCATCTTTTCGGTGGTAACAAGTGCCATGAGCGTTTGCTCCTCTCCCTCGCCCGCATCTGGACATCGGGCGTAGTTGTTCACAAGGCGTTTTACCTTGCGTTTTGCTGCGCTCATTGTATGAAATTCAGCGGCTTTGCATGTGCGAGATATTGAGCCCATGCAGGTCAATACAGTCGTTTTTGAAAAGTAAACGGAAGGAATTGGAGCCGAGTGGGCGTATTCGATATTGAATTTTGGGCGTTCAGCGTCTTTCTTTTATAGAAAAGATAAGTAATCGAAAGGTGTTTTCTTACTCAAAAAGAAAATGAACGAAAATAGAGTCAACACAATTCCTGCAAATTTAGCCGAGAATGGAGCAAGCATGGCCCAAGCCACCAACCGTGCCTTTGCCGACGAACGCCGTACCGCCATTATGGAAATGCTCGATCATAATGCCTCGGTGCAGGTAGCAGAAATCGCCCAGACCTTTGGCGTGTCCTCCGTCACCGCCCGCGCCGACCTGGACGCGCTCGCCGAAGCAGGCAAGCTGCGCCGCACGCACGGCGGTGCCGTATCACTCCACAAACGTCTGACCGTCTCCACGCAGGATCGCCGCATCAATGTCAACGTCGCCGCCAAGCAGGCCATCGCGCAAAGCGCCATCGAGCTCGTCGGCAATGGTGACACCCTGCTCGTCGACTCCGGCACCACCGCTCTCGAGTTTGTCCGGCTCCTCGATCAGCGCGACGGCATCACCGTCATCACGGCCGACATTACCATTGCCGATTACATCGACGAGAGCATGCCCTCAGTCGATGTCGTCATGCTGGGCGGGGCGCTGCGCAAAGGCCATCGTTATTTGTACGGACCGCTCACTATGCAGGCGCTCCAAATGGTCCATGCCGATCTGGCCGTCATGTGCCCCGGCGCCTTTGTCCCCAGCTGCGGCTTTACGACCGACTTTCCCCAGATGGCCGAGACCAAAACGGCTATGATCGCCGCGGCCCATCAAAGCGTCGCCCTCATGGACGCCAGCAAGGTTAACGGACGCGGCATGTACCGCTTTGCCGAGCTGACCGATGTCGACACCATCGTGATGGACCGTGACCCCGATCATGCCGTTGCCACCTCAATCGCCGAGATCGTCGACGACGCCCGCCCAAATCTCCTCATCGCTGACGCTTAAACAAAAACCACCACAAAGGTGCCTGTCCCCTTTGTGGTGGTTGAGCGTCAAAAGCGAAATATCGCTACTTGGAAAGCTCGTCAGCGAGGGCCTCGATCTGGGCGCGCGAGGCGTCGTTGAGCGAGCCCAGGACGGTCACTTTGTTCTGCGTCAGGGCGATGTCCTTCATGCCCTCGAGCTCCTTGGTCATAACCTTGGCAGCGGCAGGCGCCCAGGAACCGGCCTCGACGAGCGCAACCGTGCGGTTCTGATAGGCGTGCTCGGCAAGCGTATGGATAAAGGTGCTCATGAACGGGAAGATCTCGCCCTGATAGGTGATGGAGGCGAGCACCAGGCGGTCGTAGCGGAACGCGTCCTCAACGGCCTCGGCCATGTCGTCGCGAGCCAGGTCAAAGACGGAAACCTTCTGGCCGCGGGCCTCGAGCGCAGATGCGAGCTCCTCAACGGCAGCTTTCAGATGGCCATACACACTCGCATAGGCAATCGTGATGCCCTCGTCCTCGGGCTGATAGCTCGACCAGGTGTTGTAGGTGTCGAGGTAATAGCCCAGGTTCTCGCTAAGAACAGGACCGTGAAGCGGGCAAATAATCTGGATGTCCAGATTGGCGGCCTTCTTAAGCACGGCCTGCACAAACTTGCCGAACTTTCCCACGATGCCAAAGTAGTAACGGCGCGCTTCGCAAGCCCAGCCCTCGGGATCCTCGATGTCGTTGGCGCCAAACTTGCCAAAACCGTCGGCGCTAAAGAGCACCTTGTCGGTGGACTCGTAGGAGAAGAGCACCTCGGGCCAGTGCACGTTGGGAGCACCGACAAACGTCAGGCTGTGGCCGCCCAGGTCGAGCACGTCGCCATCTTTGACGACCATCTTGCGCTCGGGGTAGTCGGTGCCAAAGTAGTTGACCATCATGCGGAAAGCGCCCATGCTCGCCACAATCTGGGCCTGGGGATAGCGCTCCATAAAGGCGGCGATGCCAGCAGAGTGATCGGGCTCCATGTGATGGACGACCAGGTAGTCGGGCGTACGGCCATCGAGCACGGCCTCGAGGTTGCCGAGCCACTCATCGACAAAGCCAGCGTCGACCGAATCAGCGACAGCGATTTTATCGCCCAAGATAACGTAGCTGTTATATGCCATACCGTTCTCGGACACGTCGTACTGGCCCTCGAACAGGTCAATGTCGTGATCGTTGACGCCAATGTAGCGGATATCCTTGGTGATCTCCATCAGGCAAAGCCTCCTAGATAGACAAAAGAGCCCGTCTATCATAGCACTCGGCTACATCCCAACAGCTATCTACCGACATCCTTACCGATTGTTATTGATGTTCAACATATCACCGTTGACCTGCGGAAACTATGCGCGCGGTATCGCCGTGCTATGTCGAATAATGAGCTGGCCGGGAATACGGATGGCAACGGTTTTGCCCGCCGTACCCGCCTCG
>USJB01000061.1 GCA_900554905.1 uncultured Collinsella sp.
GTTTTTGGGCATGGTGAGCTTCGTCAGCGAGGTGAGCTTTTTGCTCAGCGACGTGTCCGTCTTGACCAGGTCGCTGAGCGTCACGATCTTGTAGCCGTCGGCAATGAGGCCGTCGATAATCTGCGGCAGCGCCTCGAGCGTCTGCTCGGAGCACTCATCGCTATCGGTGAGCAGCACGATATTGCCCGGCGTCACCGAATCGAGCACCGTCGAGACCTGCTCGTCGGCACCGTTAAGCAGCCAATCGCCCGAATCGATATTCCACGAGACCACCGCGGACACCAAATCCATCGAGTCAATCCAGTTTTGCTCGTCAAAGGCTGCGTAGGGAGCACGCAGCAGCATCGTCTTCACGCCGGTCGTCGACTTAATCGCATCGGTGCCTTTCGTGATCTGTTCGCGTACCATCTCACGGTCCTGACCCTTGAGCGAATCGTCGCTGTAGCTGTTGGAACCGACCTCGCATCCGGCATCGACAATCGCCTTGGCCGTGGCAGGCGAGGCCTCGGCCGCATCGCCCGAAAGGAAGAACGTCGCGGTGACGCCCTTTTCCTTGAGCACCTGCAAGATCTGTTTGGTGGCGCCGCTCGGACCCTCGTCAAACGTCAGCGCCACGTACTTTTTGTTGCCCTTGGGCGCCACGCTGGCGCACGCAACAACGCAATCGGTGGCGGGCACAACCTCGCCGCGGTCTTGCGTCTTGCCCGACTGCTCACCAACCCACACCTCGGAGCGGCCCTGGATACCCCACGTCTTGACGTACTCGATGGCACCCGTGCCCTCGACCTTGAGCTTGGGCTCGATAACCGTCGCCTGGACCTCGTGCTTCTCATACGTGTCACGGCCGTCCTTGACCGTCACCTTCTCGCCGCCCTCAAGTTCGCGGCTATCCCATTTGCCCTGCATCACGCGCTTGCCGTCGACCTTCACCGACAGCTTTTCGCCGCCATGGCGCTTGAGCACACTGTCGTCGACCGCCAGCAGGTCGCCGGCGGAATAGGTGTCGGTCAGCTCCTGATCGTCGATAAGCGTCTGCAGCGTAGAGCCCACGCGCACCGCAGTCTGCTCTCCGTTGAGCGCGACGTCCACGCTACGGTTAATGTAGCCCACGACGGCGGCGACAAACAGTACGAACGCGCAGCCCACAGCGATGAGCGCGTAGGGCAGGCGAGACGAACGACGGGGTGTGCGGCTGTTGCCGATGCGAGCGCTGCGGTCGCTAAAGCCGCGGCTATGGTTGAGATACATCGCGCCGGGCTTACGGCGACGGCGACGCTGGCCGCTGGGCAGCTGCCCCAAGTCGCGACGCGCCGTCGGGCGCGCACTCGATCGCCCGTTAACATTAGATCCGTTTTGGCGCATGTGCCCTCCCCCATAAACACAGCAAGCCGGAGCAACAGGTCTCCGGCTTGCCTCCCATCATTTGGTACGTCGCTATTTTGTAGCTTTTGACGAGCCTCCGCTCGCCTTTTGGTATTCGTCCTTAAAGGCCTTGAACATGCCGCGCGTCTTGCCGAGCTGCTTGCCCAGTGCGCGACTGCCCTTGTCCACGGCAACCGATCCCTTGTCGTCGAGCACCTTGGCGCCCTTTTTGACCTTGTCGCCCACCACGACGCTGGCCTCGGCGGCCTTGGCAGCCGCACCGCCCGAATACCCGAGCGACTTGACCTCGTCCGAGACGACCATCGCGCCGTTCTCGTAGCCGCGCAGCATCGTCGGCGGCACCTGCGTGTCACCAACCAAAACACTCGAAGCAGCACCGGCGGTCACATAGAATGCCTGCACGATGCCCGAACGCGGCTTGAACTCAACGTCCGAGCAATAGCCCACGACGTCGCCCGATTCCGTGCGCACGTCCATACCAACCCAGATGATGCAATCGTCCAGGTTGATGTCGAGGCGCTTGGCGGCGGCGGCATCGTATGTGTCCTTGACGTCATCGACCGCAATGGCGCCCTCGTAGACACCAATGGCGTCGAGCGCTACGAATCGGTCGGGGCGCTCGATCATACCCGCGATATCGGACTGGCGGACCATAAAGCCGACCACGCGCGTACCGCCCGGGGTAAAGACCGGAAAGTGAATCTTTCCGAGCTTTTTAGGGCTGCGCGGCGTGCCGTCCTTTTTGGTGCGCTTGTCCTCGGTAGGCTTGCGATAGATCTTGGCGCCGACAAAATCCCCGGCGCGCATTATGCCTCGGTCGAGGGCTCCGCAGCCTCGGTATCAGCCTCGACGGCGTTCTCGACCAC
Organism: uncultured Collinsella sp.; assembly: GCA_900554905.1. GTDB lineage: Bacteria > Actinomycetota > Coriobacteriia > Coriobacteriales > Coriobacteriaceae > Collinsella. Next base: position 2,250 of record USJB01000061.1, read on the forward strand.
GACGTCGGCGGCAGGCGTCACGCTGCCGCCCGAAATGGCGTCGTTGAGCTGCTCGCGCAGCTGGTCCATGCGCTCGCGGGCCAGGTCGACCTTGGCGCGCAGGTCGTCGGTCTTGGCGTCGACCATCGGGCCAAAGTCATTCACCGCAGCACGGGCCTCCTCGGCGCTGTGCTCGTAGGTGTCGCGCATATTGTCCCAGGCGTCGTTGGCGATATCGGCAGCCATGGCGCGGGTCTCGGCGCCCGAACGCGGGGCCAGAGCAACGCCGACAATAGCGCCGGCAGCGGCACCAAAAAGTGCGCCGGAGACAAAGCTGAAAGTCTTACCCATGATCATTCCTCTCCTGCGGGCACCTCGATGCCCACCGTTTGAATGCTGTCCATTATACCCGCAGCGCATCACTTGCCGCTCCGCTCATCTGCGTACGGCAAAGGCGCAGGTACGTGATGGTGATAAACGCGTAGGCCTACTCCTGGGGCATAGCCGGCATGGCCACCGTGGCACCCGGGTCCTCGCCGGCGCCGTCCACGAGCGGCAGGCCGCCCTCATGCGCAGGTCCTGCCGGAACCGTCGCCGCACCGCCAAAGACGGCAGCGGAGGCCTCGTGGTTCTCGGCAACCGCACCCTCGGTATCAATCGCCACCTGGGGCTCGTCGTCAAAGTTGGGGACGCCTTGGGGCTCGGTGGGAACGGGCTCGGCGGTCGCATCGGCAACGGGCTCGGCGTCGACCGGCACATCGCCCTCGTCAGCGCCCTCGTCCTCGGCAGCATCTTCGCCGTTCGCAGCGGCGACGGCCTCGTGAGGATCCTTGCCCTCGGCCTCGGCGCGCATGCCCAGCACCAGGTTGCGCAGGCCCGCGACCGTGCCCTCCACGTCGGGGGCCGGCTGGTCGGCGTGCAGGTACGCCCAGTCCATCATAAAGGTGGCCGAAGACAGCGCACCGATGGCCAGTGCGTCATCGGGACACGAAAGCTCGACCTCAAAGACACGCTCGTCATGCTCGCTTACGCGCGTGCGGCCGCACGAGATGCTGCCGGCAAGCCCGGTCTCGTTCATGAGCTCGACCGTCACATGCTCAAGCAGATGGCAAAGCTCGGTCTGGCCCATGCAGTCCTGGAACTCGCGACCGGAATCACCCAGGCACAGGTGCTTGGCAATCGCCGGCACCAGGTAATACACGCGCGCCGTGGCCTCGATATCCTCCGAGGTCATGAGCGGCATGCCAGGGTTCACCAGCACATGCGCGCAGATCTTGTCCTCGCTGACGGTGACCTTAAGGATGTTGAACAGGCCTGCCATAACTCTCCCCTACTCTTCCTTGTCCTACTCGTCGCCGTCGTGCGGATTCGCGGAACCCGCACCCGACGTCGTCGGCTCGTCTACCGAAGACTCGGAATCCTTCTTATCGATTTCGGCCGGAGCGATCACGCGGATGAGCGAGATGCGCTGGCCACGCATCGACTGCACTTTAAACTTGTACCCCGCGACCTCAAACACCTCTCCGATGTCGGGCACCGAGTCGCAAAGCTCCAAAATCCAGCCGGCGATGGTCTCATAATCATCGCTTTCCTCGAGCGGCCAACCAAGCTCAATCGCGTCATCGCACGAAAAACGCCCATCAACGAGCCACTCGCGGCGCGAAAGGCGCGTGAGATACTTGTTGTCGGGGTCGAACTCGTCCTCGATCTCGCCGACGATCTCCTCGACGATGTCCTCGATGGTGATGATGCCGGCCGTGCCGCCGTACTCGTCCACGACCACCACGATCTGGTCGTGCGAGGTCTGCATCTCGGACAGCAGCGGCAGGATGTCCTTGGTGTCGGGCACAAAGGTGGCGTCGCGCAAAAAAACGGCGATGGGCTGGTCGCCCTTGCCGTCGAGCGCGGGCTGGATCAGGTCCTTGATGTGCGCAATGCCGGCGACGTTGTCGGGATCCTCGTGATAGACGGGGATGCGGCTAAAGCCGGTCTGGCGCATGGTGGACAACACGTCGGCGACCGTCTCGTCGTCCTCGCACATGGTAGTGTCCACGCGCGGCACCATGACCTCGCGGGCAACGGTGTCGCCCAGGTCGAAGATCTCGTGGATCATGCGCTTTTCCTCGTCGAGCAGGTCGTCCTGCTCCGAGACCATGTACTTGATCTCTTCTTCCGAGACGTTCTGGCGGTCGTCGGCACTCTTGATGCGCAGGATGCGGGCCAGGCCATCGGAGCAAGCGCCAGTCAGCCACACGAGCGGACGGGCGATCTTCTGGAACACGGAAAGCGGGCCCACAACCTGCTTGGACACGCCCTCGGCATTGGCCAGGCCGATGCGCTTGGGGACGAGCTCGCCAATCACGATGGACACGAAGGCGACCGCGACGGTGATGATGACCGGCGCCAGGCCGCGCGCGATGGCGGAGAGCGGCGCGATGCCAAAGCTCATGAGCCACGTAGCGAGCGGGTCGGACAGACTCGTCGAGGCGACGGCGGACGAGGCGAAGCCCACGAGCGTGATGGCGACCTGGATGGTGGCCAGCAGCTGGTCGGAATCGGCAGCCAGCTTAATGGCGCGCTCGGCGCGCTTGTCGCCTTCCTCGGCCTCGTGCTCCAGCACGGCGCGCTTGGCCGTGGTGAGCGCCATCTCTGACATAGAGAAGTAACCGTTGATGAGGGTCAAAACGAGGGTGGTGATAAGGGAGATGGTTATGTCCATCGGGAGTTTCTCGAACCTCCAAGATTCGGGCGTCAGGGTAAAACGTTGATGACGGATACGGCAATTGCGCCGGCGCCCAAACGGGGACGCGGGTGCGCAGGCATGGTCGCTAGATTACGAAGAGGATCACCGCCATGAATTGGAAGATGCTGCCGGCGAGCACCCACAGGTGAAACACGCTGTGCAGATAGCGCACGTTTTTGGCGATATAGAACGGCACGCCCGCGGTGTAGCACACGCCGCCGACGGCGAGCAGGGCAAGTGCCACGGGGTTGAGCAGCGACACAAGTTCGGGCAGCTTAAAGACAACGAGCCAGCCCATCAGCAGGTAGACCAGGCCGCTTACCCAGTGCGGTTGACGCTCGCGCATAAAGCACTCGAGAGCGATGCCGATAATAGCGATGACCCATACGGCAAAGAACAGCACAGCGCCGCCGTCGTTTGCGAGCGTGATGAGGCAAAACGGCGTATAGCTGCCGGCTATGAGCAGGTAGATGCAGCTATGGTCGATGATGCGAAACACGCGCTTGGCGCGCGCGGGCTGAATCGCGTGGTAGAGCGTGGAGGCTAGGTATTCGAGGATAATGCTGACGCCATAGACAATCGCCGCGGCCATGTGGGCCGGGCCTCCGCCGCGCAGGGCGGCGAATACGATCAGGAGCACCAGGCCCGCGATACCCAGCAGGCAGCCGACACCATGGGTGACGGAGTTCATGATCTCCTCGCCCACCGTGTAGTGTGGAACGGCCGCGGTCTTGGGTCGCGGCTTAGAACTGTCGCTCGAATCGGACATGCCGGTTACATCCTCCAACGTAAAGAGTTCTCAACACTATATCAAAGCGTCTAGGTACGTGCGAAATTTGCACCATACGTGACCCTTTGTTTACCCATTCTTTGCCTGTTGACGCATCAACGGCGAACGTCCATAATGCGCTTGCATTAAATGTTGATGTATTAACATCTTATAGGAGAATACCGCATGGCTCAAAACGCACGTTCCCATCGAAAGCTCAAGATAGCCGGCGTCGTTGCGCTGGTGCTCGTTGTCGCGCTGCTGGGGTTTGCCGGCAACTTCTTGTTCGACTTTGCCCTGAATCCCCAAGCGCCCTACACCATGAAGATGATGCAGGATAGCAAGAACGACAAAGAAGGTGAGCAGCCGGATGCCGAGGATACCGAGGCGCGGGCATGGTTTAAAGAGAACCGCAAGAGCAGCAACCTCACCGCGGACGACGGGACCGAGCTTGCCGCCTAGTATTTTGCTGCGTCGGAGAGCACGCACGACTACGCCGTCTGCCTGCATGGATATACCAACGAGCCCATCGGTATGGCCCGATACGTCAAGCGATTCCACGACCGCGGCATGAACGTACTCGCACCCGCCGCACGCGCCCACGAGCGCTCCGGCGGCGACTATATCGGCATGGGCTGGCCCGAGCGGCTCGATGTCGTCGCATGGATCGAGCAAATCGTTCAGGCTGACCCCGAGGCACGCATCCTGGTCTTTGGCGAGTCGATGGGCGCGGCAACCGCCATGAACGTCGCGGGGGAATCTCTGCCCGCAAACGTGAAATGCATTATCGAGGACTGCGGTTATACGAGTGTTTGGGACGAGTTTTCTCTGCAGCTCAAGAACGTGTTCGGCTTGCCCGGCTTTCCCTTGCTCGATGTAGCAAACTTGGTATGCAACGTGCGCGCGGGCTACGACTTTCATAAGGCGAGCAGCGTAGAGCAACTCAAACACGCGACGGTTCCCATGTTGTTTATCCACGGCGACCAGGACACCTTTGTGCCGTACAGCATGCTTGACCAAAACTACGAGGCGTGCGCCAGCAAGGTCAAGCAAAAGCTCACCATCCATGGCGCCACCCACGCCAAGAGCGCGCAAGTTGACCCCGAGCTCTACTGGAGCACAGTCAACAACTTCCTCGACGAGTATTTTTAGGCAAATAGTACGGTTTACTGGCCTATCTGACCCCCTAGCACTTCCGAAAAGCCGCCCGTGGGCACTGTGCTCACGGGCGGCTTTTGCTAACAGTTGTGCTACAAAGGCGCTTGTTTTGTCTAATAGCTAGGTGCTACTTGACCTCGATGAGCTCATACTCGCTCGTGCCCAGGCCGATCTTCTCGGCATGCGCGATGCACACGCGCCAGTCGGTGTCGGGATGCGTGATGCAGAAGGGATCCTTGGCCTGCTCGCCCTCCAGATGCTCGTGGTTGTGC
>USJB01000062.1 GCA_900554905.1 uncultured Collinsella sp.
GGCAAAGGAACCGGCACCGGCGATGGGGTCGCCGGAATACAGCGCCTCGCGACGCAGCATGGCGCCCCAACCGCGCATGGGGCGTGTGCCCGTCAGTGCACGCATGCGTAAAATCGCCCGCATAAGCGTGGGATGAAGCATCGAGCGGCCGCGCTCGATATCGCCCGGGAACTCCTCAAAGACCACGTAGCGGCGCTCGAATTGCTTGAGCTCCGGTTTGTCCTCGCGCTCGCGCCAATAGACCGCCTCGTCGTAAAAACTCAGCCGCTCCTGCACGCTCGCACGCTCGGCTTTGAGCCCGGCAATCTGTTCGTCGAGCGCCTGCACCCGCGAGCGCAGGTGGTCGGTCATCTCTCCAATGTCGAACGTCGAGGTCAGGCGGTCAATCTCGTCGAGCTCCAGCCCCAAGTCGCGCAACATGCAAATCAGGCGCATAAGCGGAATCTGCGTGGGCGAATAGAAACGGTAGCCTTTTTCGTTAACCACGGCGGGTTTAAACAGACCGATCTTGTCGTAGTAGATGAGCGTTTGGCGCGAAACATTAAACAAGCTCGCCATCTCGCTAATCGCATACATACCCGTCTGCATAGGTCCTCCCGACACACCAAAGCCCGCCGCCCACAGGGGCAGCGGGCTCAAACACTACTCGTATCCTACCCTAAAGATGCCTATGACCAGCGCTTATAGTTTTCGCACGACACGCCAACAGCTTCGAGCGCCTTGGCGGCGATGTGATGCACTGCATCGTCGAGCGTGGCGGGGCCGTTGTAAAACGTGAGCATGGACGGCATGAGCATGACGCCCGGCACGCGCGCCAGGCGCGCCATGTTGTCGACATGGATCGCACTGAAGGGCGTCTCGCGCACCATGAGCACCAGGCGGCGCTGCTCTTTCATCTGCACGTCGGCCGCACGCAGCAACAGGTTTTCGCTGTAGCCGCTCGCAATGCCGGCGAGCGTCTTCATGGAGCAGGGCGCCACAATCATGCCGGCGACCGGATAGGTGCCACTTGCGATGGCAGCGCCGATGTTCTTGTTGTCGTAGACCACATCGGCATGCGCGGCAAACTCGTCGAGCGTCATGCCGAGCTCCTGCTCGATGGTGATCTCTCCCCCGCGCGTGACGACAAGCGCCGACTCGGCACCGGCCTGGCGCAGGCACTTGAGACACTCGAGGCCCAGCGCAGCGCCGCTGGCACCAGAAACGCCAACGACAATGCGACGGGAACGGACAGAAGACTCAGGCATGACAACTCCTTAGCTATTTGATAGGGCTACTTACTAGAAGGCGAGCTCGGCGGCCCACTTCTCTTCATCGATCTCCATGAACTGCGAGCGGATGAAGTTCTTCTTGAGGTTGAACGGAACCGTGCAGTCGAAGATGGCCTTGCAGGCGATGCCGTGCTCGCGAATCGAAGGATCGAACGCGGGGTCGTTGGACGGATCGAGCACGTGGCAGTGGCAACCGGGGATGGTGATGAGGTCCACGTCGGCCTGGAAGCGCGTGGTCATGGCCCACATCACGTCGCTCATATCGAAGATATCGACATCCTCGTCAACAAGGATGACGTGCTTGAGCTCGGAGAACGCCGAGAAGGCAAGCATGGCGGCGTTGCGCTGACGGCCCTCGTCATTTTTGCTCGACTTCTTGAACTGCATGATGGCAACGAACTTGCCGCCGCCGCAGGGAGCGGCGTGGACGTTGAGCAGGCGGCCCGGGATGGCGGTCTCGACCATCTTGTAGATGGAAGCCTCGGTGGGGATGCCGGCCATGGACACGTGCTCGTGCGAAGGGCCGATGCAGCTCTCCATGATGGGGTTGACACGCGTGGTGACGGCGGTGATCTTGATCACCGGGCAGACCTTGGCGCCGCCGGTGTAACCGGGGAACTCGGGCATGGCGTAGCCGTGGCCGTTGACATCCTCGTTGATGGTCTCGTCGTGCATGAGGTAGCCCTCGAGCACGTACTCGGCATTGGCAATGCACTTCTGCGGAACGGTGACGCAGTCGGCAAGCTCGACGGCGTGGCCGCGCAGGGCACCGGCGATCTGCAGCTCGTTGAAGCCGAGCGGCGTGGTGGGAGCCTCGAAGCCGCAGCACATGTACACGGCGGGGTCCAGACCGATGGAGATGGAGATGGGCATGTCCTCGCCGCGCTGGCAGTACTCGTCAAAGAACGCGCCCAGGTGACGGCTGCCCGGGGTGATCCACATGGCAAGCTTGTCCTTGTCGACGCAGGAGAAGCGGTGGATGGTCACGTCGGACTGGGTGCCATCGGGGCTCGTGCCGTAGGCGAGGCCCATGGTGATGTAGGGGCCACCGTCGACGGGCGTGTTGGTGGGAGCGGGAACGATCTTGCGCAGGTCAAAGCCCTCGTCGGTCGCCTTGTACACGACCTCCTGGCAGTCGACGTGCTTGCCCTCGGCGATCTGCTCAGGGGCGATCAGGTTCTCGAAGCGCTTGCCGATCTCGAGGCCCAGATGCTCCTCGTCCAGATCGAGCAGGGCGGCAACGCGCTTGCGGCTGGCAAGCATGCCGATGCAGACCTTGGCGTCGTCAAAGCCCTTGACGTTGTTGAAGACCATCGCCGGGCCCTCTTTGGTCGGACGCATGACGGTGCCGCCGGCACCGACGTGACGGTAGACGCCCGAGACCTCGGCATCGGGATCGACCTGGGTGTCGGTCTCGAGCAGCTGGCCCGGCATCTCGCGCAAAAAGTCGAGCGCGGAACGCAGGTCGTGAATCTGGGAAGCATCGGTAGTGGACATGGCGTGCTCCTTTCGGGAGAGTGCCCGACGGCGGTGTGCCGCCGGGCGGGGTAACGTAATGGGGCCACGGCGCTCACAAATGGAGCGCTCGACCGCTCGAAGTTCAAGTGCTTGGCTGCTTACAGCCGGAACGCCCGACCGCTTACATCAGGCCAAAGAGGTGGAACCAGGCAGCCTCGACCAGCACGACGACAAAGACGACCGCGGTGAGGGGGATGCCCATGTGCATGGCCTCTTTGGAGGTGTAGCCGCCGGCGTCCTTGCCCTCGCCGATAAGGATCGGCAGGTTATGGAACGGCAGGATGTAGTGGATGTTGATGGACGTGAAGACGATGAGCGCCACGGCGAGCGGGCTCACGCTGGAGCCGGCGGCAAAGTTGATGAACGCCGGCACGCACACGCCGAGCACGGCCATGACCGAGCCCATGAACATGTGGATGATCATGGAAAGCGCGGCGACGAGCAGGGCGAACAGGAAGATGTTCTCGGGCACGGAGCTGGGGAGCACGACGTCGGCGATCCAGGCGTTCATGCCGGTGGCACCGCCCACGGAGCCCACAGCCATGGCGGCCGTCAGGAACATGAGGGACTTGATGTCGACAGCGTTCCAGCTGGCGGGGGTGAGGACTTCGCCAATGATGGGCATGGCGAGAGCGACACCAATGGCCAGGGTGACCCAGCCGATGTAATCGCCCGAAACGGTGAGCCACAGCGCGATGGCGATGACAAGCCACACGATGGTGCGGATCTCTTTGACGGAGAGCTTGCCGAGCGCGGCCTGCTTGGCCACGATCTGCTCGCGATCGTAGACGAGCTCCTTGCTGGGCTTAAAGAGGAAGAGGCCCAAGAACAGGGTGCACAGCAGCGCGACCAGCATAGGCACGCTCATGTACAGGAACCAGTCGACGAAGGACGGGCTCATGCCGCCGGCCTCGGCACTGTACTGTGCAACGAGGGGGTTGAGCGTGGAGTCGCCCGTCAGGAAGAACATGGAGCCCGGGGCGGCAGCGGCAAACACGAGGAAGCCGAGCTTGCCCTTGTCGTCGTCACCGTAGCCGGCGGACTCGGCGATGACCGAGACGACGGCGAGGATGAGGAAGGCGCGGGGGAACGGATGCGGGATCAGCAGCGACAGCACAAAGGTGAGCGCGAAAATCGAGATGATGAGCGACTTGGCGTCGCGCACGAACTTGAGCATGAACGCGTAGGCGATACGCTCGCCCAGGCCCGACTCCTTGACCGCGCTGGCGATGAGGTAGGCGCCGATGACGAGCCACATGGTGGCCTTGGTCCACGAGCTAAACGTAGAGGCGACCGTCGCCGAAATGCTCGCGGCGCCCGTGTCGTCCACGCACACCTTGAACAGGACGAGCAGCGCGCAGTAGAGCAGGCCCACAAAGCCCGGCTGTGCCACGCCACATGCCCAGAACACCACCGTGGCGAGCGTCAGTGCCAGACAGGTCTGACCGCCGACCGTGAGCTCGACCGTCGAGCTCAGCTCCGCCAAAGGAAGAAACTTCACCAGCAAAAAGACAACGATACCCAGCACAAAGCCAATTTCGCGCTTGGTGATCTTAAACGCCTTCTTTTCCGCTTCCATCTCCCCACCTTTCTTGTTGGGGGCGCTCCGGATTCGCAGCCACGTTGCCGCTTAAAAAGGGGCGCCCGTTATCGGACACCCCTTACGTTGCGCTGTGTTGCGGCAATACAGTCAAGCGGATTTTTTTGGATGAGAAGCGATTCCCTAGACAAAAACCGTCACAACATTCGACGCTTTTCCTCGTTTTCGAGATTTTCGCCGAATGTTGTGACGGTTTGGATGTGACAAAGGGACTGTCCCTTTGTCACATAGCGAGGGCCGTACGGATGGATGGGTCGCTGAGAGCCTCGCGGAGCCAGGGGGCCAGCTGCTCGGGGTGACCCTGCAGGTAGCCGTCGAGCTCGGACGGGGCCACGCGGCGCAACTCCGAGATCTCCTCTTGGTTGATATGCAGCTCGCCCGGCTCAACATGGGCAAGGTAGACCTCGCACCATTCGCACTCGCAGCGACCGTCGCCGTGGTCCTCGCGGTACACCACGTGTCCGAGGTGCTCGAGCTGATCGGGCTCGCGTGTAATGCCGAGCTCTTCGTTGATGCGGCGCACCGTGGCGGCCGCGACGTCTTCCCCGGGGAGCGGATGGCCGGCACAGCTATCGGCCAGCACTCCGCCCCACAGTCGCTTGAGCGGACTGCGGCGACAGAGCAGCAGGCGCGCGTCTTCGCCCCGGCCCTCGACCAAAAGCGTCAGAAATGCCTGATGCAGGATGCCCTCGCCGGCATGGGCATCGATGCGGTCGACGGGGCCAAGCGCCTCGCCGGTCGCGGCATCGACCGCCACGACCTCGGCGCCCGCGCCGCCCTCATCCCAACCGGCGCGCAGGATGCGCGCGGCGGCTTCCTCAAGCGCGGCGATGAGCTCCTTGGTGGTATCGAGCACGCGCTGCAGGTCGTCCCCGCTCGCCTGTTCAACATGAAAGCCCGTGCTTGCAACTACCGGCACGTCAAAGCGCGTGGCCAGCGCCGCCGCGATATCGTGCGCCGGGATCTCGTCTCGATGGCACGGAACGGCCAGGATGCTCACCGTCGCCGTACGGCCGGGCTCGGGGCGCGGAATGGCCTGCGCCGTGGCGCCCAGGTGCGCAAACTCCGGCGAGCAGGCGTACACCGCCATGCCTCGCGGCGTCACCGTCAGCTGGGCCTCGAGCGTAAACTTGCCCTCGCCCACTGCAACCTTTGTCGTGTGCATACCCATGGGATCTCCTGTCGCCCGCGATGTACCTGAGACCATCTTCGCCTGTATTGCGACTATACAGGCAAGCTCTCCATGTGACAAAGAGACTGTCCCTTTGTCACATTCTGTTAGAGTTGCAGGGATTGAATCCCGCTTATTCACGCGACATTGGAGTGACAACCTTGACCGCCGCAACCACGCCAAAAAGTAAGTCAACCGCCGCCGCGCTCTCCCCCGCGCGCACCAAGCTCTGCCTGGCGCTGCTCGTACTGTTGGGATTCTCGCTCGGCTGCTCCGAATTCGTGGTTATCGGCATCGAAAGCGACTTGGCGACGGAACTCGGCATATCGCTTGCCACTGCGGGCCAACTTATTAGCGTGTTTGCGCTCGTCTACGCTATCGCGACGCCGGTGCTCGCGCTCAGTACGGGGCGTTTTCGCCGCTACCAGCTGCTCGTGTGCTACAGCATCGTCTTTGTGCTCGGCAACCTGGTCATGGCGTTGGCGCCCAACTTCCAGGTGCTGTTCATCTCGCGCATCATCCTGGGCTCCGTCTCGGGCGCACTGCTCGCCGTGGGTGTGACGTACATCCCCGAGCTGCTGTCCCCGCAGCAAACTTCGCTTGCCATCTCGGTGGTATATGGTGCGTTTTCCGTGGCAATGGTCTTTGTCACTTCGATCGGCAAGTTTGTGGCCGACACGCTCGATTGGCACGTGGCCATGTACGGCACGCTGGCCTTTGCCGTTCTGATCTGCGGAGCGCTCGTGGCGTTTATGCCGCGCGCTGGGCAAACCGACGAGCCTGCCACCTTTCGCGAGCAGGCGGGTCTGCTACGCGAGCCGAGCATCATCACCGGCATGCTCATCTTTTTGTTTGGCGTGGGCTCGGTCTACGTGTTTTGCGGCTATGTGACGCCCTATCTGGAGCAGGTGCTGGGCATGGGCACGGTCGAAGCCAGCACCACGCTTATGGCCTACGGCGTGTTCTGCCTGATCTCGAACATCCTGGGCGGATGGATCGATGCGCGCTTTGGCATGAAGGCGCTACTCGTGACGTTTGTGCTGCAGGCTGCAGCGTTACTCGGACTGTTTGCTGTGGGCGGCACCATGCCGCTCGCGCTGGTCTTTGTCTTTAGCCTGGCGCTGCTCATGTACCTGTTCTCGGTGTCGTGCATCACGCACTTTATGGACGTGGCACGCAGCCGCCATCCCAAGTCGATGGTACTCGCAAGTTCGGTTGAGCCCATGGCGTTTAACGTCGGCATCTCGTTTGGCACCGCAGTGGGCGGCACCGTGGTAAGCAGCGTTGGCATTGCGTACGTGGGCGCAGTGGGTGCCGCGTTCTCGCTTGTGGCCTGGGTGCTTACGCTGGTGACGATTAAGTTGGCTCGCTGGGAACGCAAGAGGGCGATGGCGCAGGCGTAGATGCGATACTCGAGCTCGATGATGGCGATCGAAAGGAAACCGCATATGCAACGTGTACTGTTCATCTGCTATGGAAACATCTGCCGCTCGACGATGGCCGAGTCGGTGTTTACCGAGCTCGTGCGCCGCGCTGGGCGCGAGGCGGAGTTTGCCATCGATTCCGCGGCGACCTCGA
>USJB01000063.1 GCA_900554905.1 uncultured Collinsella sp.
CTGGAACGTATCTTCATCGGCGAGCGCCTCGACACACGTACAGCCGGCCTTCTCAATCCAAACGCGATACTCCGGAAAGTACGGAGCGATAACGATGACCTCGTCACCCGGGTTCGTAACGGCGTTGAGCGTGCAGGTGAGCGAGGCCGCCGCACCCACGGTCATAAAGACGTCTTTGCCCTCATAGCTCGTGCCAAAGCGGCGGTTGAGCGATTCGGCCACAGCGGCACGACATTGCGGCAGGCCCGGTGCGGGCGTGTAGCCGTGCAGCTGGTCGCTCGGCAGCTCCAGGGCCTTCTTAATGGACTCCGCCACAGCAGCGGGTGCCGGAACGCTCGGATTGCCCAGCGAAAAATCGAATACGTTTTCCGCACCGATCTGCGCCTTGCGCTCAAGGCCATAGCTAAAAATCTCACGGATGATGGAGCTTTCCGCACCGCGAGCATACATAGTTTCGTTGATCATCTGTTCCCCTTTCGCATAGGCGCTATTGTACGCTTTAGCCGAGCAAAGTGCCGCAGCAATGTTGATTGGGGACAGACTTAAATGCGTGAAAACGCTCATTTAAGTCTGTCCCCAATCAACAGACGGCCCCATATCGCTCAAAAGAAAAAGCCTCCGCAGGTTTCCCCGCGGAGGCTTTCGCTACAAGAACTATTTGTCAGCGTCGGTGTTGCCGTCAGCATTGACGGCATTGCCATCGTCAGCATCCTCAGATGCGGCTTCGGCATCCTCTTGCATGGCTGCCTGCGCAAAAGCCGCGGCATCGGCCGCCAGCTCCTCCTCACTCATGCGAGGCGCACGCTTCTTGACCGGCATACCGGCTGCCTTGGCGTTGCGCTCCTCCTTGGCCGCCAGGATATCGCCCTCGCGCTCAAGGTAGGCATTCCACTCGTTGTCGAGCAGGGCGTTCACGGCGTCGCCCTCGACGGTCTCGCGCTCAAGCAGCACCTTCGCCATCAGATCGAGCTGATCGCGACGGGCGTCCAGAATCTCGACCGCACGACGATGGGCCTCACGCATAATGCGCTGGACCTCGATATCGATGCGGCGCGCCGTCTCCTCGGAGTAATCCTGGTGATCGGCGTAATCGCGACCAAGGAACACCTGATGTTGCGCCTCGCCAAACACTTGCGTGCCCAGCTCCTCGCTCATGCCCAGGCGCGTGACCATCTCGCGCGCCATCTTGGTTGCGCGCTCCAGATCGTTGCTCGCGCCCGACGTGATGTCATCGCACATGAGCTCCTCGGCAACGCGACCGCCCAAGAACACGGCGAGCTCGTCGAGCATCTCGTTCTTGGTCTTGAGGAAGTGGTCCTCCTGCGGAAGCTGCAGCGTGTAGCCCAGCGCCTGGCCGCGGCTGACGATCGAGATCTTGTGGACCGGATCGGAGTGCTCCAGGATGTGACCCACGAGGGCATGGCCGCTCTCGTGGTAGGCAATCGTGGTGCGCTCGGCCTCGGTCATCACGCGACCCTTGCGCTGCGGTCCGCCAATCACGCGCTCCATCGATTCCTCGACCTCGTCCATCGAGATCACGGAACGATGGCGGCGGGCAGCCAACAGCGCAGACTCGTTGAGCAGGTTTGCCAAATCGGCACCGGTAAAGCCAACGGTCATCTGGGCGAGCTTCTCAAACTTAACGTCCTCGTCCATCGGCTTGTTCTCGGCATGCACGCGCAAGATCTGCTCGCGGCCCTTCACATCCGGACGGTCGACCGTAACCTGACGGTCAAAACGACCGGGACGCAGCAGCGCCGGATCCAGAATGTCGGGGCGGTTGGTCGCAGCGATCAGGATGACCGACTCGCTTTCCTCAAAGCCGTCCATCTCGACCAGCAGCTGGTTGAGCGTCTGCTCGCGCTCGTCGTGACCGCCGCCCAAGCCAGCTCCGCGCTGACGTCCCACGGCATCGATCTCATCGATGAAGATGATCGACGGGGCCTGGGACTTGGCCTCCTTAAAGAGGTCACGCACACGGCTGGCGCCGACACCTACGAACATCTCGACAAAGTCGGAACCCGAGATGCTAAAGAACGGCACGCCCGCCTCGCCGGCAACGGCCTTGGCCAGCAGCGTTTTACCGGTGCCCGGAGGGCCAACCAGCAACACGCCACGCGGGATCTTGGCGCCCAGCTTGCGATAGCGATCCGGATCGCTCAAAAAGTCACGGATCTCCTCGAGCTCCTCGACTGCCTCGTCCACTCCGGCAACGTCTTCAAACTTGACCTTGGGGCGTGTGGCCTCGTTGGTCTTGGCGTTGGTCTTGCCAAACTGCATGTTCCTGTTGTTGGCGCCCATCATCTGGCGCATAAAGTAGAACATGATGGCGATAAGGGCGATCGTCGGAAGCACACTCATCGCCAAGTCGCCCCAAAAATCGGGATCGTTGGTGTTGACGATGTACTTGGTATCGGGGTGCTCCGCCATGAGCTCGGCAAGCGAATCGGAGCCGACATAGGTCGAAGAGAAGCTCTTGAGCTCGCTCGTATCGCCCTTGTCCTTTTTTGTCTTCCAGTAATGACCCGTCACGCTTCCGTCTTGAACCGTATAGGTCAGATCTTCGACGCGATCCTGCTTGATGGCGCTGACCATCTCACTCGTCGCGAGCTTTACGGTATTGCTGGATTTGGCAAAGCCGGAGCCCATGTTAAAGAAGGCGTAACCCAGGAGCGCGCAAGCTAAAAGAAAATACAGCCAGCCCGTACGCGTGGGCTTCTTGCCTCCGGGCATCCCCGGGATCTTAGGCTCCCGGGGAGTCTGGGAATTGTTATCGTTATGGTCGTCGGGCATCTTACGAATAAACCTCCGGTTTCAAAATGCCCAGATACGGAAGGTTACGATAGCGCTCGGCATAGTCGAGGCCGTAGCCCACCACAAAGGCATCGGGGCAATGGGTTCCAACATACTTGGGCGTGATGGCCGAGGTGCGGTCCTCAACGTCCTTCCACAGGAAGGCAGCGACCTCCAGCGAAGCGGGCTTGCGGCTCTCGAGGTTCTTCATCAGGTACTTGAGGGTCAGGCCCGAGTCCAGAATGTCCTCGACGATCAGCACGTCGCGACCACGGATGTCGATATCCAGGTCCTTAATGATACGCACGATGCCCGAAGACTTCACACCGTCGCCATAGCTCGAAACAGCCATGAAATCGATGTTGGTCGGTAGCTCAATCTTGCGCATCAGGTCGCCCATAAAGACAACGGCACCGCGCAGAACCGCGATCAGCACCAGATCCTTACCCGCGTAGTCGCGAGTGATCTCCTCGCCCAGGCGAGAAACGATGCCGTCGATATCCTCCTGCGTAAACAGAACCTTCTCGATATCCGGATGTTGAGAAGCCATGACAACCCTTTCTTGTGCTTATCGCCCACGCACCGCCGCATGGACGCGAACTACACATTCTAGCAGCGCACGGGGTATATGTACCAGCACGTGCGCCATCAGCGCGGGAATACCGTCAACGTCGCACAGAATAGCTGGCGCGAAGTGCTATTCCGCATCGACCACACGAAGCAGATATGCCACGCGCGTTGCGGCCGTGCATTTAAAACGCTCGTCCGCGCGAACTCCGGCGACCCACACCACGGCACCTCCCGGCGCCGTCCTCACCATGGGCACGCCGGCGCGCTCGGAAACGGGAATGCGAGCCTCGCCTAGCAAGTCGGATACCTTCTTGCTTCGGCCACTCATCCCTAACGGGCACATCACGTCTCCCGGTGCGGGACCGTCCACCCACAGGCGCGCCAATCGCGCCTCGACAGGGATCTTGCCACGCGAGCCCGCCAGGATCCGCTCACTATCGCTGTCGGCAAAACCCAGGGCAGCCGCGTCTACCAAAGCTGTCACTTCCCCGGCAGCCGCAAGCTCACGGGCGCGACGCACGATATCGCATCCCGGCTCAACGGCCATCGGTTCTGTGACCAGCATACGTCCCCCGCCCAACGGCAAACGACCGGGTACGGTAACCCAGTCCGCGACCAGGCCCTCGCGAGCCGCCGGCGCCTTAAACGCCAACATGCCAAACTCAATGCGTGCGTCAATCCCCGCCGGAAGCGTGACCGAGCCGGCGCCCTCGGCAACGCAGGAAAGGACTCGCTCCACATGTCGCATCTCTGGACGAGCGTCCGGATCGATGCGCTTAATCGCCAGTCGCACGATGCGCCGCGCGATTACCACCTCGGCCGCAGCAAGGCGTCTGGCATCGAGCACTAGCGCGCCCGCCGCCTCCTTGCGCAGGCAGCTTCGAAACGCCTGCGCCGACAGCTGGGATAGAAACGCGTCTTCGTCACCCAAGATCTCACAGGCGGCGCCAATCGTCTTGCACACGCTCGCATTACGCTGTGCCACCACTGGCATTACCCGATGGCGCACGTAGTTTCGCAGATACGAGATATCCTCATTGCTCTCGTCTTCACGCCACGGCTGACCATGTACCTGTAGATAGCCCACAAGCTCGCCATGAGTTAGGTCGAGCAAGGGACGCACCACGATATTCCTCCGGCGAGGAATGCTCGATAGACCAGCGGGCCCCGAACCCTTAATCGCGTTCATCAAAAACGTTTCCGCGCGATCCGAAGACGTGTGCGCGGTGCAGATACGAGCCGCCGTTCGCGGCGCCCCCGTCTGGGCGCAGAGTTCGCGAACATACCTCCGCGCCGCGGCATAGCGCACCTCGCGGGCCGCGGCCTCAATATTGCCCGACTCCCCATCAAAATAAGCGTGCTCCACACACAGCGGTAAACCATATTGCGCGCAAAGCTCACGCACAAAGGCCTCGTCGCCATCGGACGCCTTGCCGCGCAGATGATGGTTTACATGCAGCACATGCAGGCGCTCGCGAGCAATGGGGGCAACACCGCGTCCGTCTTGGATATCCAGCTTTGATGTGCACGCCATAAGAAGCAGTGCCGTCGAGTCCGCACCGCCTGATACCATGAGCACGACAGGAGCTGCCTGCTGCCTCGTCCGGGTCTCATCGACTGCCCCAGGCACGGCATGGTGTCCGTAATGCTGTGATACCGTTGGCATTCGCTTCCTCCTTTATTCGTCCGCACCCATTGTATCCTTTGGAATCTTATGTCTCGCCTGCACCTTCATATCCTCGGCAGCGGCTCAAAAGGCAACTGCGCACTCGTCGAGGGGCCTCAGGGGCTCATCATGATCGATAACGGCCTGTCCCGCCGCGAGACACTTAAACGCATGGCGGAGCTTGGCCTCTCGGCAGACGACGTCGCCGCTCTTGTAATCACTCATGAGCATGGAGACCATATCAAGGGGCTCGATGTATGGTGCAAGCACTGGCATGGTCCCCTCTTTGCCAGCAGGGGCACCCTTTCATGCAAAGAAAACCTCGCGCATCTGCCCGTGGAGGAATTTGACCCCGGCGACACGTTCCGCATTGCCGGCATCCACGTACAAACCTACTCAACATCGCACGATGTCATCAATCCTGTCGCCTATCGATTCAATGCTCTCGATGATTCCATTGGGTTTGCCACCGACACCGGAGAGCTATCGAGCCAAGCCATGAACACCCTCAAAGATTGTCGAGTCCTCGCACTCGAAAGCAACCACGATGTGACCATGCTGCGCGAGGGAGAATATCCCCGCTTTCTTCAGGAGCGCATCCTGTCCACAAAGGGGCACCTCTCCAACAGCCAGGCCGCCGAAGCCGCGCGCGAACTTGTTACCGATCGCACCGAACAGCTCATCGCCATGCACATCAGCCAGGACAATAATCGTCCAAGCCTTACCGTCAAAAGCTATGCCAACGCGCTTGATGCAAGGCTCGATGATGAGCTCGGCAGCTCTGCCACACTTCTTCAAGGGCCACGGAAGCTCTCGATACGCCCTGCAAGTCAGTATCAACCGACAACTATTCAATAGTCCCTCAAGACAACAAAAGGGGGCTGGGAATCACTTCCCAGCCCCCTTAACTCATACTCTCGATTGAAGCAGAGCCATCGTTAGTCGATAGAGATCTTCGTGACGTTCTTCTTCTCGACAATCTTGGGAACCGTAACGGTCAGGATGCCGTCAGCGTACTTTGCAGAAAGACCCTCACTCGAAGCATCCTTCAGGTACACGCCGCGCGTCGCGCTGTACGAGCCGAATTCCTTCTGCAGGAAGTTCTTGCCCTCGTTTTCGGCGCTCTCCTCGACGTTCACGCTGATCGACAGGCGACCCTCATTGAGTTCGACGTCGATGTCATCCTTGGCAACACCGGTCAGATACGCCTTGACTTCATAGCCATCGCCCTTGTCCTCAACGTCAACGGGGAACGCCTTGGAGGCAACCGAGCTATTCGCTAGGTCGGTCATGTCATCAAACAGATCAAACAGCGAACTTGCAGAAGGACGGACGCCAAAAACCGAACGATAAGGAACCATGCTTGCCATGTTTACCACTCCTTGTAAGGACTGCCGAGTCATCTTCTAGGTGACTGGGACTTCTTTTGACGCTTTTATATATGCCCAGCAGCTTCTCATATATACACTGACTATAAAGTTTTTTAAGTCTCTTACTATAAGCATATCTAAGTGTAGATGACTAAGGTTTTAGATAGATTAAGGTTCTTTGAACCGTGCCTTAAATAGCGAGTATGTCCCTGGCAAATTCGGGCACGGGGCTTACAATGAGCGCGTAAGCGTTGTTGATAACGAGCTAAAGGGCACCATGGACGATCAAAGACAGGACAACAGGTTTATGCCGACGCAGAGCGAAGAGTCCACCGCGCAGCCGGCGCGGTTCCATCGCCCCCATATCTCGCAAGAGCCCATCAATGATTCCGAACCCGAGTATGTAACGAGAAATCGATATCGAACACTCGAGGATATACAAACGGGGCGCAAAAATATGGGCGTGGCCTCGGGTGACCCTGTATATCTGAAAGATGCCCCGCTCTCTAAAAACAGTGCAGATAATGATGAGCCGATGCGAGAATCCGTCACTCATCAACAAAGAGGACCTCGGCCCAAGCAAACCTTAACGCATTCGGCTCGTTATCTCGAAACGCCAAAACAGGGAAAATCAATCTTCGTTTCGTCAAGCAAACGACGCAAGCAGCATCGACTGACAATCCTGCTTTTGATCATTGTGGC
>USJB01000064.1 GCA_900554905.1 uncultured Collinsella sp.
TCACGCACGGGCGGCACGTCGGCAATCAGCTCGCGAGCGGCATCCACGCGAAACTTGGGCTTGGTGGAGCGCGCCTGGGCACCGCGGCTCAGCCACGCGAGCTCCTTGCGCGCCATGTTGCGACGGCGCTCCTCGGTAACCGCGGCCATGCGGTCGCGCTCCACGCGCTGCAGGATATATGCGGAGTAGCCGCCCTCGAAGGGATCGACCTGGCCGTCGTGGACCTCCCACATGCTGGTGCAGACCTCGTCCAAAAACCAGCGGTCGTGCGTGACCACGAGCATGGCGCCCTGGCCGCGCTGCCAGCGGGCCTTTAAGTGACGCGCGAGCCAGTTGATGGTGCGCATGTCCAGGTGGTTGGTGGGCTCGTCGAGCATGAGTACGTCGTAGTCGCCGATCAGCAGGCGCGCGAGGTCCACGCGACGGCGCTGACCGCCCGAGAGCTCGCCCACCGTGCCCTCCCAGGGCACATCGCTGATGAGGCCGGCCAGGATTTGGCGCGTACGCGGACTCGACGCCCACTCATACTCGGGCGCGTCGCCCACAACGGCATGATGCACGGTGTCGGTATCGACCAGGTTGTCCTTTTGGCCGAGCAGACCGATCGTCGTGCCGCGGCGGTGCGTCACGCGTCCGTCATCGGGCTCCAGCGTGCCGGCGAGCACGCTCAGCAGCGTCGACTTGCCGTCGCCGTTTTTACCGACAATACCAATGCGGTCGCCCTCGCCCACGCCGAGCGTCACGCTATCGAAAATATGCTTGGTGGGAAACTCTAGGCTGACGGAATCGCATCCCAAAAGAATCGCCATATGCCCTGCTCCTTCGTAGAAATTCAACGTTGTCCATGATAGCGAAAACCACCACAAAGGGGACAGGCACCTTCGTGGTGGTTTTGCTGCTAGATGGCAGATAGGATGTCAGTCAGATTATCGATAACGGCATCGGCTCGCGATTGATCGAGGTTGACGCCCTCGTGCGGACGCAGTGCCAGGACGCGGGCGCCGGAACGTTTGCCAGCCTCGATCCCCAAAGGCGAATCCTCGATAACCAGGCACTCGGCAGGCTCCACCCCCAGCGCCTCCATGGCACGCAGGTAGATCTCGGGGTCGGGCTTAAACGCACTGCACTCGTGACCGCTGATGGTGTAGTCCAGCACGTCGGCGATGCCGGCAATCTCCACCAGCTCGTCGATCAGCTCGCGATAGGACGAGCTCGCAATGGCGCACTTCACGCCACGCTCGTGCAACTCGCGCATCACCGGCTCCGTCTGCTCGTTGAGCAGCTCGGCATACGGAACGGGGTGGTCCGGGCTGTAGACCTGTTTATACTCCACGCGCAGGCGCTCGCGCAGCTCAACATCGTCGGGCACCAGAGACTTCCAAATGGCGGGCTCGTTAGACCCCGAAAGATCGGGGATCTCGTCAAAGTGAAACCCCTTCTCTTCCATAAACGCCACGCGGCGACGGTTGTAGAACCACTCGGTATCGACCAGCACGCCGTCCATGTCAAACAGCACTGCCTTGATCATACGCATCTCCTCCCACCTGCCAAAAAGGGACAGGTTTATTTTGGTAGGTTTTATCTGGGGTTTTATGGCGCGACAGACACGCCCTCCCCAGAGCAAAAAAGGGGACGGGGCGCAAACCCCATCCCCTCTCAATCAACCCGTAAGGTCTACTTACTTGTGATTAGTAGGAAAGCTTCCACATGTAGCGACGCATGGTCAGCGGGTGCTGACGGGCCTCGGCGATCTGGTTGCCGTACTCACGCATAACGGCGAGGTGCAGCAGCGGGTTGAAGTAGGTGACGACGCTCGCGGGCACGGCGTCAGCCAGGCCGTAGTCCTTGGAGTCGATCAGAGCGACCTTGGCGCCCATGCGCTTAAGGAAGGTGAGGGCGCGGGCGTCCATCGGACGGGTAGCGCCATCGGACATGAAGAAGACGTAGGGCTTACCCTCGGTGGAAACCTCGAACGGGCCGTGGAAGTACTCACCGGTGTTGTAGGCAGCAGCGTCGATCCACTGCATCTCGGTGAACAGAAAGGCGGCGTGAGAATAAGCCATCTTCTCGGAGGCACCGGAAGCCATGAAGTAGATCATCTTGTCATCCTTGAAGTCCTCGGCGAACTTCTTGGCGAGCTTCTTGCAGGACTGAGCGGCGTTCTCGCAGAGCTCGAAGACGTTGGTGAGGCCGGTGATCATGTCCTCGTAGTGGTCATAACCCTCGGTCTGCTGAAGGATCTCGACAGCAAGAGCGATGGCGTAGCCGGGCTTCTCGCACTTGGCAGCGAAGTTGGCGTGGAAGCCGTGAACGATGACGTAGTCAGCGTCGACGGTCAGAGCGGAGCCAGCCTTGTTGGTGAGGGAGACGACCGGGCAGTTGTGCTTCTTGGCGGTCTTGTTGGCCTCGACGGTCTCGGGCGTGGAGCCACCGAGGGAGCAGGTGATCACGAAGGTGTGCTCGTTGACCCAGGAAGGCGTGTCGTAGTTGAACTCGTTAGCGGTGAAGATCTGAACGTTCAGCTTGTCCGTGTTGTTGGCCAGGAAGTACTTGGCGGGGTAAAGGTCGGACATGGAAGCACCGCAGCCGACAAAAGCGACGCTGTGAATCTCGTGGTCGGACAGGACGTCAGCGACGATCTGCTTAGGGAGGTTAAGGTCGATCTCGTACATCTGACACATTCCTTTCAATTTTTGCGGCGCCACATTGCCGGGCGCTCGCAGGGTTACCGTGGTTTGGACCGAGTCGCCGGCCCGTTGAGGATGCGACAAAGGGACTGTCCCATTGTCGCATTTTGGGGATGGAAGCCTGCCTGGGGTATGGGATGCCAGGCAGGCCCCCGGGGGAAAGCGGTTAGGCGCTTAGTCGCGACTAGGCCAGGATGCCGGCCGCGGAGAGGGCGATGCCGCCCACGATGGCGATCACGAGAAGCCAACCGGTGTTGACGTTCTTCTTGATGAGCCAGTACATAAGGCCGGTGAGGCCAAGGGAGATCATCTGGGGCATCATGCTGTCCAGGATGTCCTGGATAACGACGGTGCCGTCAGCGAACTGCAGCGGGGTGGTGGCGCCGATCAGCGTGGCGATCATGCCGCCCACGGACATAAGACCCACGATGCCGCAGACATACATGAGCTTCTCCATGAGGTCGCCGCCCTGAAGCTTGCTCAGGTACTCGTGGCCGCCCTGATAGCCCATCTTGGCTGCGAACCAAGTAATCAGCACGGAGGGGACGATGGAGATGAGAAGGGCCAGGATCGGGCCCATGATGGAGCCCTGCTGAGCCAGCTGAACGCCCAAGCCAAAGGCGATAACGCGGATGGTGCCCTGGAAGAAGGAGTCACCGATGCCGGAAAGCGGGCCCATAAGGGAGGTCTTGACCGCGTTAATCGAATCGGGGTTGAAGTTCTCGGGATCCTTGGCGTACTCCTCCTCCATGGAGGCGGCGAGGCCCAGGATGAAAGCGCTCGTCTGCGGGGTGCAGTTGTAGAACGCCATGTGACGGTGGTAAGCCTCTTTCTTAGCAGCAAGCTGCTTGGGGTCGGACTCGTCCGGATAGAGGCGATCGAGCGTGGGAACCATACCGTAGAGGAAGCCCATGTTCATCTGACGCTCGTAGTTCCAAGAGGCCTGGATGGCCCAGGAGCGCCAGAAGAACTGGCTGACCTTCTTGTTCAGGGACACGTCCTTGGTTGCGGTTGCCATAGTGTGTTCCTCCTTAGTCTTCGTCGTCTTCGAGCGGATCGTAGTCGGAATCGACACCGGCGGCTGCATGGGAACCGTTGAACTTGAAGCCCATGAAGACGACAGCCAGGCACACACCGATCAGAGCGACCGCGATGACGGACAGGTTGAGGTAAGCGGCGAGCAGGAAACCGATGAACAGGAACGGAGTCATACCCTTCTTGATCATCATGGTGAGCAGCAGGGCCAAGCCGTAGGCGGTCATGATCTTGGTCGAAACGTTAAGACCAGTGGACAGCCACTCGGGAACCATGTTGACGATGGCCTGAACCAGGTCGGTGCCAACAAAGACGGCGAGGAAAATCGGCAGGAAGTACATGATGGCGTACAAACCGGAGCCGGCGCAGATGTGCATACGGTAGGCGGTCTTGAACTTTCCGTTATCAATCGCGTTATCTGCCACATGGGTGAGGACGGCGATGATGGAACGGAACACGATGCCGAGGAGCTGACCCAGGACGGCGACCGGGATGGCGATCGTCATGGCGGTCTCGGCGGAAGCATCGGTCAGGCACGCAAAGGCAGCGGCCACGATGCCGCCCAGGACCATATCGGGCGGAACGGCGGCGCCGACCTGCACCAGGCCCATGGACACGAGCTCGACGGCGGCACCGACGGCAAGGCCGGTGGGCACATCGCCCAGCAGCAGACCGACGAGCGTAGCGCCAACGAGGGGCTGCTCGAAGTTAAGACGACCGAGCAGGCGGGAGTCCCACATGCAGAACACGCCGACGAGGCCGACGAGCACCGCACTGATGAACGTATTCATACCCTTCTCCTTTCAGTCAGGCAAAAGCCTGGTTGATTACAGCTTGGCGTCGATGTCGACGCTCTGATACGTAGGGGTCTGCTGGACGTAGAGCTTGATGCCCATGTCGAGCAGCTGGTTGACGTCGGCCTTCTGGGTGGCGTCGAAGAAGACGGAGCTGTCCTTGCCGCCAATCTGATCGGCACCGTCGTGGTTGGCGGTGGCGCCCAGGTTGATGGCGTCGAGCTTGTAGCCCTGGCAGAACTGCAGCATCTCGGCAGTGTTGCCAAAGACGAACATGACGCGCTCGCCGAGGGTGTTGAGCTTGTCCATCTTGGCGAGGGCACGCTCGACGGTGAAGACGTTCAGGCGCACGCCCTGGGGCTTGGCCAGCTTAAGAGCGCCCTTCTTGATGTCATCGTTGGCGGCAGCGTTGTCGACGACGATGATGCGCTCGGCCTGAACCTTGGTGGTCCAGGTAAAGACGACCTGGCCGTGCAGCAGACGGTAGTCAAGACGTGCGAGGACGATCTTGGCGGGACCAGAGCTGTGACGGGACGCCTTGGCCTTCTTGGCGGGAGCCGCGACGGCCTCGACCGGTGCGTTGGGGTTGGTCAGACCGGTACGGGCCTCGTTGATGAGGGCCGCGAGCTCGGCGCCCTTGATGGGGACGGGGCTCATAGCGAGCGTCAGTGCCAGCGGGATGTTGAAACCGCTGACAACCGTGAACTTCGTGCCGTTCTTGGAAAGCTCGACCATGTTGTTGTTGACCGAGCTGCCGAGCATATCGGTCAGCACATAGACGGTGTCGTCCGCGTTGAACGTGGCGATCATGGCGTCCACCTTATTGGTGATGGGCTCCTTGTCGTCACGAGCAAGCGACACGACGTGGACGTTCGACACGTCGCCGAGAACCATCTCGAGCGTGTCTTTGGCGCCTGCGGCCAGGCCGCCATGAGATGCGAGAATGATCTGATTCATCTTGCCTCCTCCTTTTCGTTATGGTCATTATAACGTCTTATACGTTGCGGATATTGCTAATTAGTATAAAGACCGTTCGCGGGTGAAAATCGACCGTTGACGGGTTTAACGTACTCGAAACGTTTGGCTGGGTAGGCCGGCGCTAGCTGGATAACCCCAGGTCAGACCCTGCGCGCAATCCTCTATCGTACGAAGTACCAGGGGCTTTCCTGCACGGTGGGCTCCAGCGCGATGCCGGTGCGCTCCTTAAACAGATCCATGTCCTGCGATTTTTCGGTCCACCACGCGTTGGGCTTAAAGGTCATGCTCTCAATGACATGACCGACAAACACGCTGTTGCGCAGCTTAGAGAAGTCGGTGTTCATAATCAGGATGGACGCGAGCACCAGCACGATGCCCAGGACTTTGATCGCGCCGGCGGGCTCGGCGTAGACACCAATGCCCACCAGTACGGTGACGACCGTCTCGAATGACATTACGACGGGAACTTTCGACGTCTCGAGCCCCATGGACAGACCCTGCATATATAAGATGTAGGCCACAGCTGTGGGGATAAGTCCAAAGCCAAGGAACAGCAGCAGCAGCTGTGGCGACATTGCCGCGGCGACATCCGGCCACGGAGCCGCGATAGCCGCCATAACCGCACCGCCAAAAACAAAACCCCAAAACGTGACAGCCAGCGGGTGGACCGTCTTGGTTGCTATCCGGCTAAACACCGCGAGCGACGCACCACAAAGGCCTGCAATCACGCCCGACGTGACGCCCCAAACCGAAAAATGGAAACCGGAAAGGTCGCCATTGGTCACTGCAAGTACACAGCCACCGATATTAAAAGCGATGGCAACGAGCTTGTTGGGAGTCACATCCTCGCGATAAAGCACGCGGCCGAGCATGACGCCAAACACCGGCGAGGTGTAGAGCAGCACCGAGGCCGTGGACATGCCCACCTCGCCCATGCACTCGTAATAAAGCGTGTTAGCGGTGGCGAGGCCGATAATGCCAAGAAGCGCACAGGGAACAAGCTCTTTAGGACTTGCCTTGAACAGTGTCAGGGGACCCGATGCTTTTCCCTCACGATCGCCTCCCTGGCAACCCATGAACGCCAAGACCGGAGCCATTAAGACGGCACCCGACAACAGGCGAAAGGCCGCCATGCTCTGAGACGAAACACCCATGGCCGAGATGCCGTTTACAAAGATTCCGATGCTGCCCCACATAAGCGCGGCGATCAGCACCAGCACATAGCCCAGATTGCTTTTCTTCAACGCAGCCTCCTCGGTATTGTTTCCAATATGTTTCACACTACGTTATAGTCGTTATATACATTTTTCAAGACACAAATCGGCGAGCGGAAAAATCTGCTCTACCGCTACAACCCATTGGTGCAAAGGGGTCAGGTTCATATGCGCCAACTTGGTGCAAAGTAACCTGTCCCCAATGACTAGGACTGTCCCCAAGTGCCGAACGTCTCCAAGTGCCGCATCTGGGCCAAGGCGACGCCGATGCTTTGGCAACGCCAGCGAAAACCCACCTGAGCGAGCAAGGTGCCTTGAAGCGAAGCGGCATTGACCTTCTGGTCATGCCGCTGAAGCTGA
>USJB01000065.1 GCA_900554905.1 uncultured Collinsella sp.
AATCGGTAACCAGACCGGTCTCGTCACGCACGCACTTGACCTTGGCGTACTTGATGGCGGACAGGGAGTCAGCCACGACGGAAAGGCCAGCGATGCCCGTAGCGAACCAGCGGTGCACGTGCTTGTCGTGCAGAGCCATCTGAATGCGCTCGTAGCAGTACTTGTCGTGCATGTAGTGAATGATGTTCAGCGAGTTGACGTACACGCCAGCAAGCCACTTCATCATGTCGTTGTACTTGGCCACAACGTCGTCGTAATCGAGCGTATCGCCCTCGACGGCACGATACTTGGGGCCGACCTGCTTCTTGGAGACCTCGTCAACACCGCCGTTGAGTGCGTACAGCAGGCACTTGGCCAGGTTGGCGCGGGCACCGAAGAACTGCATCTCCTTGCCGATGCGCATGGAGGACACGCAGCAGGCGATGCCGTAGTCGTCGCCGTGGTAAACGCGCATGAGGTCGTCGTTCTCGTACTGGATCGAGGAGCTGGCGACAGAAGTCTTGGCGCAGAACTTCTTGAAGTTCTCGGGCAGACGGGTCGACCACAGAATGGTCATGTTGGGCTCGGGGCTGGTGCCCATGTTCTCGAGCGTGTGCAGGTAGCGGTAGCTCATCTTGGTAACGAGCGTACGGCCGTCAACACCCATGCCGCCGATGGACTCGGTGACCCACTGCGGATCGCCGGTGAACAGGGCCTGGTACTCGGGGGTACGGGCAAACTTGACCATGCGGAGCTTCATGATGAAGTGATCCACGAACTCCTGGATCTGCTCCTCGGTGAAGGTACCGTTGGCAAGGTCGCGCTCAGCGTAGATGTCGATGAACGTGGAGGTACGGCCGATGGACATAGCGGCGCCGTTCTGCTCCTTGACGGCAGCAAGGTAGGCGAAGTACATCCACTGGATGGCCTCCTGCGTGTTGGTAGCAGGGTTGGAAATGTCGAAACCATAGGTCTCGGCCATCATCTTGAGCTCGCCGAGGGCGCGGATCTGCTCCTGCAGCTCCTCACGATCGCGGATGTTGTCGGCGGTCATGACCGTCGGGGTGGAAGCCTTCTGGGCCTCCTTGTCCTTGATCAGGTAGTCGACGCCGTACAGGGCAACACGACGGTAGTCGCCGATGATGCGGCCGCGGCCATAGCCATCGGGCAGACCGGTGATGATGTGAGCCGAGCGGCAAGCACGCATCTCAGGGGTGTAAACATCGAAGACGCCGGCGTTGTGGGTCTTGCGCTCGAAGGTGTAGCGCTCGACAACGTTCTCGTCGACCTTGTAGCCGTGCTGGCTGGCGGCCTGGCAAGCGATGCGGATACCACCGTTGACGTGCAGCGCGCGCTTGAGCGGCTTGTCAGTCTGGAGACCGACGATGGTCTCCTTCTCGCGGTGGGCGTTATCGATGTAGCCAGCGGGGTGGCTCACGATACCCGTGACGATCTTGGTGTCCATATCGAGGACACCGCCCTGCTCGCGCTCCTTAAGCAGCAGGTCGAGAACCTCGCCCCACAGCTCCTTGGTACGCTCGGTCGGACCGACGAGGAACGACTCGTCGCCCTCGTAGGGGGTGTAGTTCTTCTGGATGAAGTCTCGGACGTCAACCTCTCCCGTCCAGATGCCTTCCTTGAAGCCTTCCCATGCCTCCTGCATTGTGTAACCACGCTCCTAGTTACGTGTAATGCGGCGCTCTCTCACACCGCTGCTTATTGAATTCTTGAATTTTCGGCTTGCACTACCGGCTTCATTCGCCTTCCGTCGCGCGTTAGCACAAGGAAAACGTTTGTCCACCTTGGAACTGCAACCCAAAACCCAAGATTTCACCCGTTTGAGAAGGATAGCATAGCCACCCCCTTCATCAGGGCTGTTATATGTTTCTTTTTTTATACCATTAGGGCGTTTTTAACAAATCCGCAGGAAATGCGAGCGCGAACAACTACCGTTCACCGATTTGTTTGGTATTTTTCCTTGCCTTTGTACGACGTTCGCTCTAGCTGTTATGCCAGCTTTAGCAGAGTAAAGTGCCTCTGAGTAGGCTTTGGGACATGCCTTACGATCTACCCCTTACTTTGCTGATACCGACGGTGTACGGAGGTCGCCTAAAGGTAGTTTTCTAGGCATGACCCCAAAATTACCGTATAGGGTGCGCGTGCAAGGGTATCATCTTTCACCGAAAATAGTTTCTAGTGTTAGGGGTTTTCGGTGGAAGATACCGATTTCCATGAGCTTGGACGTCAGCTCCTTACTGAGTTTGGCGGCATTCACCAGCGCGTTTCGCGCTTTGTGGACAAAGCTCTCAGCGGCGAGATGGCTGTCATGCGCGCCCTTATGCTCGCTGGCGGTTCGCTCACGCCGAGCGAACTCGCCGATCGCGCCTGGGTCTCGAACGCCCGCATCGCCAATATCCTACGCGCTCTCGAAGCCAAGGGCTGGGTCGAGCGCGAGCACTCAAAGACCGACCGTCGTCGCGTACACGTCATAGTGACCGACAAGGGATTCCAGGATCTCGAAATCAAACGCCGGGAATTCGAGGAGCGCACCGCGGCTTTCCTCGAGCAGCTCGGCGAAACAGATACCCAAGAGATGGTGCGTCTTCTAAGGCGTGCCAACGAAATTATCGACCGCAATCAAGAAAGGAGAGATGCCGAGTGAGGATTCTCAAGCTCTTTAAAAAGCATATCCTGGCACTGTTCGCAGCTATCGTACTTATCGTAATCAGC
Source organism: uncultured Collinsella sp. (assembly GCA_900554905.1). GTDB lineage: Bacteria > Actinomycetota > Coriobacteriia > Coriobacteriales > Coriobacteriaceae > Collinsella. The sequence continues at coordinate 2,710 of USJB01000065.1, forward strand.
TGCAACGCCGACCTGGCGCTGCCTACCTATATGAGCGACATCGTCGACGTGGGCGTGCAGCAAGGCGGCATCGCCTCGCCCGTGCCCGACACCATTCGCGCCGAATCGCTCGACGACCTCGAACTCTTTATGAGCGCCAAGGACGCCAAGGCTGTGGAGGCCGTGTTTAGCAAGGCTGACAAAAACGGCATTCGAACGTACATGGGCACCGAGGAAGAGCGTGCCGATGGAGGCAAGATTGCCGACATTATGAGCCTGCCCGAGACCGTCGTTCTTTCGCTCGACCAGGGCATCGACGCCGACTCCATGGGCGACATGACCGGCACGTCCAGCGAGAAAGACAGCGACGCCGCTCAGGCCATGCCCACGCCCGAGCAAATGGCAGCTATGACGCCCGAGCAGCTCGCCGAGATGCAGCAGAAGGCCGCGGCGGCGCAGAACATGCAAAAGCAGATTGATGCCGACGGCGGTAAGATCACCATGAAGAGCCTGCGCCTAGGCGTTGAAGGCAACCTAATCGACCAGGACAAGCTCGTCGAGGGCGCCAACGATATGGCGGACAAAATGGGCTCCATGTCGGGCTCCATCGTGACCCAACGCGCCGTGAGCTATGTACAGGACGAGTACAAGGCACAGGGCATCGACCCCGCCGACGTGCAGAACGCCTACCTGGGCCGCATGGCGACCACGATGTTTGGGCTGTGTCTGGTGTCGCTGGTCGCCACCATCCTGACCGGTGCCGTTGCTTCACGCACTGCCTGCTCCATCGCCCGCGACCTGCGCCGCGAGACCTTCAACAAGGTTATGCACTTCTCGCCGGCCGAGGTGGGCAAGTTTAGCCAAGCCTCGCTCATCACCCGCTGCACCAACGACATTCAGCAGATTCAGATGGCTGCAACCCTGTTTATCCGCATGTGTCTGATGGCCCCCGTCATGGGCATCGTCGCCGTCATGCGCGTCCTGGCCAACCATACCGGCCTGGAGTGGACCATCGCCGTGGCCATCATCGCGGTTTCGGCCGTTGTCGGCGTGCTCATGGGCCTCACCATGCCCAAGTTCAAAAAGATGCAGAGCTTTGTGGACCGCGTGAACCTTACCGCCCGCGAGCTACTCGACGGCCTTATGCCCATCCGCTCGTTCAACCGCGAGGAGCATGAGCTCGAGCGTTTTGACAAGGCTTCGCTCGACCTGATGACCACGCAGCTCTACACCAACCGAGCCATGAGCTTTATGATGCCGCTCATGATGCTCGTCATGAACTGCATCACCGTGCTTATCGTCTGGTTTGGCGCGCAGGGCGTGTCCGACGGCGTGATGCAGGTCGGCAACATGATGGCGTTCATCTCCTACACCATGCAGATCGTTATGGCGTTTATGATCCTCACCATGGTTTCGGTCATCCTGCCCCGCGCCGAGGTCGCAGCCGAGCGCGTAGAAGAGGTCATCACTTGCCCCACGAGCATCAACGACCCTGCCTCGCCCAAACTGCCCGCGGCCAACGCGCCGCGCGGTGAGCTCACCTTCCGCGACGTGAGCTTCCAGTATCCCGATGCCCGCGCCGATGTCATCAGCGGCGTGAACTTCACCACGCATGCCGGTCAGATGCTCGGCATCATTGGCTCCACGGGCTCGGGCAAATCTACGCTCGTGCAGCTGATCCCGCGCTTATACGACGTCACGGGCGGCAGCATTTCGCTCGACGGCATCGACGTGCGCGACATGACCCTTTCCGAGCTGCGTCGCCGTATTGGTTATATCCCGCAGCAGGGTCGCCTGTTCTCGGGCACCGTCGAGAGCAACCTCAAGTTTGCCGGCGATATGGTGAGTGACGAGGATATGCGCCAGGCGGCACGCGTCGCCCAGGCGGAGGACTTTATCGCCGGGCGCGAGGGCGGCTACGACTCCCCCATCAGCCAGGGCGGTTCCAATGTTTCGGGCGGTCAGCGCCAACGTCTGGCCATCGCCCGCGCGTTGGCCAAAAAGCCCGAGGTCGTGGTGTTCGATGACTCGTTTAGCGCCCTCGACTACAAGACCGACGCGCGTCTGCGCGAAGAGCTGGCCAAAAACGTTACCAACGCCGCACTCGTGGTCGTGGCCCAGCGCATCGCGACCATCATGCACGCCGATCAAATCATCGTGCTCGACGACGGCCACGTGGTGGGCACCGGTACGCACGAGGAGCTGCTGCACAGCTGCCCGGCGTACCTGGAGATCGCACAGTCGCAGCTTTCCGCCGAAGAGCTGGGGCTTACCCAAGAAGAAATTGCAGCCGTCACGGAAGGAGGCGAGCGCTAATGGCAGACGAGACCAAGACTCAGATTCCCAAGCCCACCCGCCAGCGTGGTCCCATGGGCCGCATGGGCGGCATGCGTCGCGGCGAAAAGGCCAAGGACTTTAAGGGCACCATGAGGCAGCTGCTCGGCTATATCGGCCAGCACAAGATTGCCGTGTTTACCGCCGTCGCCTTTGCCGTGTGCTCGGTCATCTTTAACATCGTGGGACCCAAGGTGCTCGGCCAGGTTACCACCAAACTGTTCGAAGGCCTGGTCGCCAAGGTCAACGGCACCGGCGACGTTGACTTTGACTGGATCGCCAAGACGCTCGGCTTTTTGCTCTGTCTGTATCTGGCGAGCTCTGTCTGCAGCCTGATCCAAGGCTGGCTCATGACCGGTGTCACGCAAAAGATCTGCTACCGCATGCGCAAGGAAATCGCCGCCAAGATTGCTGTCGTGCCGATGAGTTACTTCAACGGCCACAGCAAGGGAGACGTACTCAGCCGCATCACCAACGACGTCGATACGCTGGGTCAGTCGCTCAACCAGAGCGTGACGCAGCTCATCACGTCGGTGACGCAGATTATCGGCGTGCTCGTCATGATGCTTTCGATCAGCCTGCCGCTTACCGGCGTCACCGTGCTCACGCTGCCGGCCGCCGCGATTATCTTGACCGTAATGATTCACTTCTCGCAGCCGTACTTCCGCGAGCAACAGCAGGTTCTGGGCGCCGTCAACGGCATTATCGAGGAGGACTTTGCCGGCCAGAACGTCATTCAGGTGTTCGACCGCGCCGAGGCCTCGATCGAAGATTTCGACCGTCAAAACGACCGCCTCTTTATTAGTGGCTGGCGCTCGCAGTTCCTGTCGGGCCTGATGATGCCGCTTATGAGCTTGGTGGGCAACATGGGCTACGTGGGCGTCGTCGTGGTGGGCGCGCAGCTCGCGCTGACCGGCAATGCCACGCCCGGCGACATCCAGAGCTTTATCCAGTACGTTCGCAACTTTACGCAGCCGGTGCAGCAGCTGGGCAACGTGAGCAACACGATGCAGTCGATGGCAGCTGCCACCGAGCGCGTCTTTGAGTTCCTGGCCGCGCCCGAGGAGGAGCAGAAGGCCGACGCGCAGATTCCCGAGAAGCGCCCCGGCCACGTGGAGTTTGACCATGTCAAGTTTGGCTACACGCCCGACAAGACCATCATCCACGACTTTAGCTGCGAGGCGCAGCCCGGCCAGACCATCGCCATCGTCGGTCCCACCGGCGCTGGCAAGACCACGCTCATTAAGCTGCTGCAGCGCTTTTACGATGTGGACGGCGGCTCGCTGCGCGTCGAGGGCATCGACGTGCGCGACTGGGACCGCGCGGCACTTCGCGGCGAGTTTGCCATGGTGCTGCAGGATACCTGGCTGTTTAACGGCACCATCCGCGAGAACATCCGCTACGGACGCCCCGATGCAAGCGATGCCGAGGTCGAAGCCGCTGCACGTGCCGCACGCTGCGACCACTTTATCCATACGCTCGCCGGCGGCTACGACTTTATGATCAACGAGGAGGGCACTAACCTGTCGCAGGGTCAGCGCCAGCTCGTGACCATCGCCCGTGCCATTTTGGCCGACCGCCCGGCGCTGATTCTGGACGAGGCGACCTCCAACGTCGATACCCGTACCGAGGAGCTTATTCAGCGTGCCATGGATGCGCTGATGCAGGGCCGTACCAGCTTTGTTATCGCGCACCGCCTATCCACGATCCGCAACGCCGACGTGATCTTGGTAATTCGCGACGGCGACATCGTCGAGAAGGGCACGCACGACGAGTTGCTCGCCCAGGGCGGCTTCTACGCCGACCTGTACAACTCGCAGTTCGACGAAGCGGCGTAAATTCTGCCGCAGGGAACGAATAACGCCCGAGAACGGGGGCGCAGGACAACCTGCGCCCCCGTTTTTGTTCTACGGCCCTTGAGCCGCCTCCCCTGGGACCTGATTGACAGCCCCTTCGAGGCCCTGTGGGCAAAAAATGGCAAATATGAGTACTGTTACCTTTTTGGTAACAGCCAAAACC
>USJB01000066.1 GCA_900554905.1 uncultured Collinsella sp.
CCTGCCCGCCGATATGTACTGCTTTGCCTCGGGCGATGTTGCCTATCTTCTCGACACGCACCGCGCGCGCCGCGCCGATGCGATGTTTGCCCAGCATGCCGCACCGTTTCTGTCGCGTCTGCTGCCTTGTCGCACGCCGGTCCATATCGCCGCCGAGCAGGTGGGCGAATTCTGCCGCATGGCACTGCCCGTGCTGCGCGAATACACTGACCTCACCGCCCCCGCCGTGCTCGACACCGTGGCGCCCGAGCCGAGCTTTGCCATGGCAATCGGTGTCGACGACGGGCTCGTGACCTGCAAGATTACGGTTTCCTACGGCGACTGGTCGGCAGATCTCTTTAGCCTGGGCGCTCCGGGCAGCCCCTTCGAAGAGCGGCGCCCGGGCGTGCCGCCGCGCGACGAGATAGCAGAGTTTCGCGTTATGGACACGGCGGCCCTGTATTTCGACTTTTACGAGAGCGGCCTGGCGTTTGAGGAGCGCGACGACGAGAGCCTGTTCCACTTGCTGACCGAGGGCCTGTCTGCCCTGTCCGAGCTGGGCGAGGTCATGCTCAGCGACCGCCTACGCCAGATCTCGGTGCGCCCTGCGCCCAAGCTTTCGGTGCGCGCGACCGTCAAGAGCAACCTGCTCGATGTCGAACTGGGCGCGAGCGGTCTTTCGGCGGCAGATCTTGCCATCTACCTCGACTCCTACAAGCGCCATCAAACGTTTGCGCGCCTTACGTCCGGCGACATCATTCGCCTGGACGAGGGAGCGCGCGCCGCGTTTGGTCTTGCCGAGGACCTGGGCGTCGATGCCGTCGACCTGCTCGACGGCGTGTCGCTTCCCGCGTCGAGTACCCTGTTCGTCGACAGCATGCTTGCGCGCACGCCCGCGCTCGAAGCCGATCGCGATGCCGCATTCCGTCGTACCGTCGAACGCCTGGATACGCTCGGCAAGATGGACTTTACGGTGCCGGCATCGCTCAAGGCAACGATGCGCGGCTACCAGGTCGACGGCTACCAGTGGCTCGGTTCGCTCGAGCACCTGGGCCTTGGCGGCATCTTGGCCGACGATATGGGCCTGGGCAAAACGCTGCAGATGATCGCACATATCCTGGCGCGCGTGGAGGCGGGGGACACTAAGCCCACGCTCGTGGTGTGTCCTGCGTCGCTCGTGTATAACTGGACTGCCGAGCTGGAGCGTTTTGCCCCGTCGCTCGATGTGTGCGCCATTGTGGGCGCCAAGGCGCAGCGCCGCGTGCAGATCGCCGGCGTGGCCGAGCATAACGTGGTCGTGACGTCGTATGACCTTATGCGGCGCGATATCGACGAGTACGTCGAGCAGGACTTTGCCCGCGTGGTGCTCGATGAGGCCCAGTACATTAAAAACCCGCTCACGCAGGTAGCGCGCGCCGCCAAGCGCCTGCCGGCCGGTGTGCGCTTTGCCCTGACGGGCACGCCCATCGAAAACCGCCTATCCGAGCTCTGGAGCATCTTCGACTTTTTGATGCCGGGCTTACTTGGCACGCGCGAGTCGTTTGCCAAGCGCTTCGAAAGCCCAGTCGAGCACGCCGAGGGCGACAGCGCCGCCCGCCTGCAGGCGCTCGTGTCGCCGTTTGTGCTGCGCCGCGTCAAGGAAGACGTGGTGGCAGACCTGCCCGAGAAGATCGAGGACACTGTCATGGCGCAGCTTGCCGGCGAGCAGCGCAAGCTTTACCTGGCAAACCAGGACCGCATCGCCCAGCAGGTGCAGCACCGCGAGGCATCCGAGTTTAAGAAAGACAAGCTCAAGGTGCTTGCCGAGCTCACCAAGTTGCGCCAGATCTGCTGCGACCCGCGTCTGCACTACGAGGATTACAAGGCGGGGAGCGCCAAACTCGATACGTGCATGGAGCTCGTGCACGGCGCACTCGACGGCGGACATCGCATCCTGTTGTTCAGCCAGTTTACGGGTATGCTCGATATTATCGGTAAGCGCCTGGCCAAGGAGGACATCGCCTTCCTTAAGCTCACGGGCGCTTCGTCTAAGGAGAGCCGCGCCAAGATGGTCGCGCAGTTCCAAGCGGGCGAGGTTCCGGTCTTTTTGATTTCGCTCAAGGCGGGCGGCGTGGGCCTTAACCTGACGGCTGCCGACGTGGTCATCCACTACGACCCGTGGTGGAACGTGGCGGCGCAGGACCAAGCAACTGATCGTGCACACCGTATTGGTCAGCAACATACCGTGACCGTGTACAAGCTCATCGCCAAGGACACGATCGAGGAACGCATTATGCAGATGCAGGAGTCCAAACGCGACCTGGTCAACAGCGTGCTCGGCGGCGATGGCATCTCCTCGGCGCTGTTTACCCGCGAGGATGTTTTGGCACTGCTCGGCGGCGACGGGCGTTAACCCGCTCGGGTGAGGCCGCCAGGGCGGATAGCCCGCGCTGTCCCATCGTCCCCGCTCGTTATGTGTTCATTTGCCATGCCGTGGATGGTTCGCTTGCCTTTGGGCATAAGAACCTCAAGAACATCGGCACATCAGCAAAGGAGAACATCATGGCGAAATTCTTTAAGGACCCCGACGGTAAGCTCATTGCCGCCCTTGGCGACGACGTTGCGACCCCTGCCGGTTGCACGGAACTGACCGCAAACACTGAGGACGCAGCGCACGAGAAGCACGTGCCTGTTGTCGAGACCGAGCGTGACGGTCACGTGATTCGCGCACGCGTTGGCTCGGTCGAGCACCCCAGCCTGCCCGGGCACTACATTGAGTGGATCGCCCTTGAGGCCGAGGGCCGCTTAGAGGTCCATTACCTTGAGCCCGGCATGAAACCCGCGACGTTTTTCGCGGGCGGCTCCAAGACCGGTACCGTCTATGCCTACTGCAACCTGCACGGGCTGTGGTCCGCGACATTCTAGGAGCGCGCCCCCGCTCGGGGTATCATAGCTAGCATATGCACATGCGAGCGCCGACTGCATCATGCGGCCGGCGCTTTTACTACGATTTCGATGGTTTACGACGGAAAGGGCTGAGCCATGAAGCTCGCACTTGCACAGATCGATATGCGCCTGGGTGATATTGAGGGTATCTGCGGTCGCATCGAGGACCAGGCGCGCCTGGCCCACGAGCGCGGTGCGCGCGTCCTGTGCGTGCCGGCTCCGCTCTTTATGGGAGCCCTGCCCGGCGGCCTGGTGGGCACTGCCGACTTTGAGCACGACATGCTGACGGGCCTGACCGGCGTCGCCGAGCGCATCCAAGAGCTCGATACGATCTGCATCGTGCCCGCGGCGGTTTCGTTTGAGGGCCAGCCCCTGCTCGACTACATGATGCTCAAGGATGGCCATGTGGTGCCGGCCCGTTCGAGCATTGCCCTGCAGCGTGGCGAGAACAACGACGCGCGTTGGGCGCCGCCGGTGTTCGACGTGGACGGCGTGCGCATCGCCGTGATTTTTGACTTGGACCGCGAACTCGAGATGTTGCCGACCGGTGTTGACCTCATTGCGTATTTCCAATTCAACGCGTTTGACATGACCGACCGCGAGACTGCCGCCATTGCTGCCGTTCGCAGCGGCGCCTACCGCAAGATCGCATCCAAGCGCAGCGTGTGGTTTGCCTGCATGGCGCCGGTCGGTGCCTATGACGAGTCGGTGTATACCGGCGGTTCGTTTGTGCTCGACGACTGCGGTCGCGTGGTGGCCCAGGCGCCGTGCTTTGAGGAGAGCCTGCTGGTTCAGGAGATTCAGCGCGGCGTGATGCTCGATGCCCTGGAGGATCACGAACTGCCCGAGTTCCGTTCCGAGGAGTGGCTGTGGCAGGCGCTGGTGCTCGCCGTGCGCGACAACGCCCGAGCCCACGGTGCGTCGCGTGCTGTGGTGACACTCGAGGGTGACTTGCCGTCGTCCCTGCTGGCGGCGCTGGCCGTCGACGCTCTGGGCCCGCGCAATGTGATTGGCCTGGTGCTGGGGCGCAACCGTATCTTTACGCCGGCGCAGGAAGAAGCCGAGGCTGCCCGCTGTGCCGCCGTCCGCGCCATCGCCGAGCGTCTGCACATTCGCACCGTCGAGCGCGATGCGCCGGATGCGGCGCGCGTGCTCGACCGCGACGTTTCTGCGGGCGATGCCGAGCGCCTGCGCTCGCGCACGCTGGGCCTGATGCTGGAGGATACGGCGCTCGAGCTGGGTGCGATGGCGTTGAGCCCGCTGTCCAAAACTGAATACGCGCTGGCGGCGCCCGCGCTTTGCGGTGGCTACCAGGGCGATTATGCGCCCTTTGGTGATGTGTATCTGTCGACCCTCGAGTTTGTGGCGCGCGTGCGCAACCGCACGTCTGCCGTGGTGCCGCAGGAGCTCGTGACGCTCAACGCGGTGGAAGATTGTATGGAGCGCGTGCTGGCGCAAGCGCTCTCGACGCTCGACGGTCCGGTCGATATGCTCGACCGCGCGGCACAGCTGCTCGGCGGGCTTGAGCCGGGCGAGGTCGATGGCACGCTCGAGGCGCACGTGGACCGCAATCGATCTTTCGACGACATCCCGATGGCCGCTGGCAAGCCTGAGGCTTGCTCGCTGCTGCTGATGCTCGTTCGACAGGGTGAGGCTGCCCGCCGCATGCTACCGATGGCGCCGATCGTCTCGGCCCGTTCGTTTGCCGAGCGTGCCTGGCCGTATATGCTCGCGTGGTCCGACCTGGGGCTTAACGGCAAGGAGCGTATGACGGTCGATTCGCTGGCGCGCGCCGAGGTGCGCCGTTTTGCTGACGAGGATACGAGCGAGCGCGTGCGAAACGAGATGATGGGCGTGCTGGGCGAGCTACTGGGTATTTCGCCCGAGCAGATGGAGGAGCTGCGCTCTGAGGACGGCCAGCGCCGCCTGCACGAGGGCATGAAGAAGTTTGAGGGCGAGGTCCAGGACGCCATCGATAAGATGATGGGCGGTCAGGGCGGTCCGCAGGGTGGGCCCCAGGGTGGTCCGATGCCGCATCCGCCGGTGGATCCGAGGCAGTTCCCCTTTTTCTCGCAGAACTAACTATGGGATAGGATTCGCTCCCAGCCCCGATACTTCAACTAAGCATTTCGGCCCCGTTGTGTTATTCTAGAACAGACGTTCGTGAATAGTGCGCGGGGCCTTGCCTTGCGCCGTACTTGTGGCGAGGGGAGGCTGGCTTGGTTATCTTGGGTATCGACCCCGGTTTGGCCCATACGGGTTGGGGGATTATCGAGGAGCGGCGCGGCGAGGTTCGCTGCCGTGCCTACGGCTGCATCGAGACCAGTGCCGGAAGTCCGCTCGCGGTGCGCCTGTCGCATATCGCCCGCGACCTCAAGGGTGTCGTGGAGCGTTATCGACCCGATACCGCTGCTATCGAGAGCATTTACTTTGGTGCTAACGTTCGCTCGGCAATTCCTACGGCGCATGCCCGCGGGGCTGCACTCGTGGCGCTGTCGGAATGCGCGCTCGAGATTGGCGAGTACACGCCTATGCAGATTAAGCAGGCTGTTGTGGGCACCGGCGCCGCGGACAAGCGGCAGGTCGCCTACATGGTACGCACTCTAACACAGCTCGACCACGACCCGCATCCCGACCATGCCGCCGATGCCCTGGCTTGCGCCATCTGCCACGTAAACCTCAGCCGCACCCGCGCCCTTACCGGTGGCGAGTTCTATCAACAGAGAGGAACCGGATACTGATGATCTCCCAGCTCCACGGAACGCTTGTCGAGGCCACGATGAGCTCGGCCGTTGTCGATGTATCGGGCGTGGGCTTTGAGCTCGGCATCTCGGGCAGCACTGCGGCCACGTTGCCGACGCCCGGTGGCGAGGTCCGCCTCTACACGCGTATGCAGGTGCGCGAGGACGCCATGACGCTCTTTGGCTTTGCCTCCAAGGACGAGCGCACGATGTTCGATCGGCTCGTGTCCGTCTCGGGCGTCGGTCCGCGCCTGGCGCTTGCCGTGCTCTCTACCTATACCGTGGGACAGCTGTATTCCCTGGTAATGGCCGAGGATGACAAGGGCATGGCCAAGGTTCCCGGTGTGGGCAAAAAGACCGCGCAGCGGCTGATCCTGGAGCTCAAGAGCACCTTTGCCAAGGATAAGGGCTTTGTGCCGGTCGACGTGATTCCCGGACAGGTTGCGATGCCCGTGCCCGCTGCCGCTCCCTCGGCGATCGATGATGCCCGCGCGGCACTCCTTTCCATGGGCTTTAGCCCGCAGGAGACCGATGTTGCCCTGAGCGGGTATGATGGGCAGGATATGCGTGTCGAGGATCTGCTCGGCGCGGCGCTTAAGCGACTCGGAATGGATGCGTGATGTGGGAAGCCGATGACTCTCAGGACCTGTGGGCGACGCCCGGCAACTCGCCGGCGGCATCCATGGCGCACGGCGAGCGCATGGTGGGCTCGGAGCTGACGGCCGAGGACCTCGATGTCGACCGCACTTTGCGCCCCCAGCGCCTGGACGATTACTGTGGTCAGGAGCACATCAAGCAGAGCCTGCGCGTGTTGATCGAAGCGGCGCAGAGCCGTGGCGAGACGCTCGACCACGTGATCTTCTCGGGTCCTCCGGGCCTGGGCAAGACCACGCTGGCCACCGTTATCGCCAACGAGCTGGGCGCTCAGATCAAGACCACGAGTGGCCCTGCCATCGCGCGCACGGGCGACCTGGCGGCCATCCTTACTAACTTGCAGCCGGGTGATGTGCTGTTTATCGACGAGATCCACCGCCTCAACCGTTCGGTCGAGGAGGTCCTGTACCCCGCGATGGAGGACTTTGCCCTCGATATCGTGATTGGCAAGGGTCCGGCGGCGCGCTCGATTCGCCTGGATATTCCCAAGTTTACGCTGGTGGCGGCAACGACCCGCTCAGGCATGTTGACCGGCCCGTTGCGCGACCGCTTTGGCATTTCGTATCGCCTGGATTACTACACGGTCGAGGAGCTCGCGCAGATTGTGACGCGCTCGGCGACTATCCTGGGCGTGACGATCGACCATCCCAGTGCACTCGAGATCGGCTCGCGTTCGCGCGGCACGCCACGTCTTGCCAACCGCCT
>USJB01000067.1 GCA_900554905.1 uncultured Collinsella sp.
CGCCCGAACCGACGCTGCCCGAGCTGTCCGACTCGTCGGCAGACTGCGAAAGCGAGCCATTCTGGCTGCCGCTCGAAGTGGCAGTGATGGAAACAACGGAGGGCAGGGCCTTAGCAGAAACGGCCTCGGCCAGCGTGGTGTCCTCGGAATCAATCGTAATCTTTTGCGTCGATGAACCCGAAGCACCCGCCGTCACGGCATTCTTTCCGCCGCCAATGTTGAGCGTGCCGCTCATAATGAGCGCAATGACCAGCAGGGCTCCGCAGGCACAGCCGGCAAGCGCCGTAATAAAGATCGGCAGCTTTTTGGTCTTGGTCTTGACCACCGTGTGCTTGTTCACGACCTGCTGACCGCCCAGCGGCTTGCCGGTCTGCGTGTCGTAGGCCTGCACGTAGGGAATGTTACTGCCGGCAGGCGTCGACTCCACCTGCACACGCGGCTGCTGCTGGGTCTCGCCAGCGTTGCCTGCATCCTGGGGACGCTGGGAATCGTACTCGCTCATAGCTGCGATCCTTTCGTCAAATAACCAAAGGCCCGCCAAACATGTGGCGGGCCATCATTGTTCACGTTGAGTTGTACCCCAATATGCGGGCGAACGTGTACGAGAACGCAATCTTTTAGGAAGGCTTAAGTTCTGCTGCAGGCCCAAAAGGAACCCGTACCTGCGTCAAAACCACCACAAAGGTGCCTGTCCCCTTTGTGGTGGAAATCTAGTCCTTAAACAGATAACCCACGCCGCGGACGGTGGTGATGTGTGCCGCGATCTGCGGGCCCACCTTGGAGCGGATGCGTCGGATGTGCACGTCGACGGTACGCGTGCCGCCGCAGTACTCAAAGCCCCACACGCGGTGCAGCAGTACCTCGCGGCTGTAGGCACGGTTGGGATGCGTCGCCAAAAAGCTCAGCAGCGAGTACTCCATCAGCGTCAGGTCGATGGGCTCGCCATCGAGCGTCACCTGGTAGGTGGCCAGGTTGATCTCGAGGTTATCGATGTTGAGTACATCGTCGGCGGTGACGGTCTCCTCCTCGCCCATCAGGCGCTGCGCACGAGCCTTGAGCTCGTTGGGCGTCGCCGTGGGGCATACAAAGTCGGCATGCGCGTGATTCGGCAGGCGCAGGGTGCCAAGGGCCTCATCGTCGACGATCACCAGCATGGGGACGCCGCCACGATCGTCAAGCCACTTGGCAATCTGATCGATGCGGTCGCTGCGAATGCCGTCGGAATCGAGGATCAGCAGGTCAAAGTCGTGCGCCGCAGTCGGCGAATCGGGGGTGGCCAGGCTCACCTCGACACCCAAGGTGGTCGTCAAGCTGCGGGCAAACTCGTGGAAGCGCGTCGTGCGCGCCATGAACAGGGCACTCTTTTCGGACATATCGGCCTCCAAAGAAATGAGCTCAATCGTACTGGAACAAGCCAGCGCGATTAGGAGTTCGCCAGGTAGTGCTTGATCTCCCACTCGGTGATCGTGGACTCAAACTTATGCCACTCGTCGCGCTTCTTTTTAAGGAAGAAACTGTGGATGTGCTCGCCGAGGGCATCCTTCATAAACTGCGAGTCCTCAAACACGTCGAGCGCCTCTTTGAGCGAGCGCGGCAGCGGCGTGTAGCCGGCCTCGACCATCTGGCGGTCGGTAAGCTTGAGCGTCTCGGCCGTGGCCTCGGGCGGGAGCTCCAGCTTGCGCTCAATGCCGTCCAGACCAGCCGCCAGCGTGACGGCGTTGACCAGGTACGGATTGGCCATGGGGTCGGGGCTGCGAAGCTCGATGCGCGTGGACAGCTGCTTGCCGGGCTTGTAGACCGGGATGCGGACCATACTCGCGCGGTTGCGCAGGCCCCACGTGGCGTACTGCGGCACGGAGTCGCCGCCCGTGGTGATGCGCTTGTACGAGTTGACCGTGGGGTTGGTGATGGCGCTGATCTCGCGCGCGTGCGCCAAGATGCCGGCCATGTAGTGCTTGGCGATATCGGAGAGATGGTACTTCTCGTCGTCCTCGCCCCAAAAGACGTTGTTACCGTCGTGGTCGAATAGCGACTGGCACAGGAACATAGCACTGCCGTCCTCGCCTGCCAACGGCTTGGGCATAAAGGAGGCGTGGCAACCGCTCTCGTAGGCCTGCTGCTTAATGATGAGTTTGGCCGTGGTGATGGCGTCGGACATGCTCAGGGCCTCGGCGTGGCGCAGGCTCATGCCGTGCTGTGAGCGGCCGGCGGCGTGGAAGGTGTACTCCACGGGCACGGACATCTTCTCGAGCGTGAGGACCGTGTTGCGGCGCAGGTCGCGAGCGGCATCGCTCACCGAAAGATCGAAGTAGCCCACGTTGTCGAGCGGCTCGGGGGTGTGCTCGTCGGGGAAGTAGTAATACTCCAGCTCGGCGCCCACGTTAAGCAGATAGCCAGCCTTCTCGGCCTTGTGGAACATGCGGCGCAGGACATCGCGCGGGTCCCCAGCGAAGGGCTTGCGGTCGGGAGTGCACACGTCGCAGAACACGCGGGCGACGCCGTTGTGGCTCGGGCGCCACGGCAAAATCTGGAAGGTCGAAGCATCGGGGAATGCGAGCATGTCGGCTTCCTCGGGCGTGGCAAAGCCCTCGATGGCCGAGCCGTCAAAGCCAATACCCTCCTCAAAAGCGACCTCGAGGTCCTCGGGGCTAATGGCAAAGTTCTTGAGGCGGCCGAGAATGTCGACAAACCACAGACGCACAAAGCGGATGTCACGCTGCTCTACGGAGCGGAGTACGTAATCGATGTTCTGCTGGTTCATGTCGCTCCCCTTTCTTTCGGGCGGGTTTCGACTGGTCTATATCGCAGATACTATCGCAGAAAAATGTTTCCGCAGGGTTAAAGCGTATCAAGCGCTCAAAAAACGTGCGCGAACAGGCCGTCTGACTTACGCGCGATCATAAAGGATCACTCCTTCGCGCTCGATTACCGCGGCAAGATCGTCATCAAGATGATCACTAGAGACGAGATCAACCTGCCTCCCGGTTTCTTTGCGCACCGCCTCGCCAAACGCCGACAACGCGAAAAGACCAAAGCCCTGCTCGCGATCGACTTCGAGACGCAAGTCAATATCGCTATCGACATGCGCCTCGCCACGGGCATACGAACCAAAAAGAATCACGGTTTTGATGGCGGGAATCGAGCTGGCCGCCTCGCGGACGGCGGACTCAATCTGGGCAGTATCCAAAATGCCCGTCGCGGCGCTTTCGCTCGCAGAGCTTTTACCAAGTGAAGGAACAAACGGCAGAGAGCGCTCGCGCAGCATCTGCCTCATAAACATATTGACCGCAACAGACGAAGTCATGCCAAGCTCTTCGCACAGTTCGGCAAATGAGTCTTTAATTGACGAGTCCACTCGCACACTCAGCACAGACGCAGCCATGGATACCTCCTGTATGACATTGTCTATATATTATCACACAGGCTAGCGCGAGGTCGATGCGCGGTGTTCGATGTGGCCGGGGATCTCGATGCGCTTGGGGGCGAGCTTTGCGGCATCGCCTACCGTAGTGGTAACGACGTCGATGCGCTCGGAGAGGCGCTCGACTACGCACTCGGCAATGGTAAGGGTGTCTTGCGCAGCCGTGGTGACGCCGCCAAAGAGCACGTGGTTCCAGGGGTAATCGTCAAACGTCGCGATTTTGAGACCAGCCGGCAACGAAGGTCCCAACTGTGCCAGCGCCTCGGTCAGACGCAGGAAAACCAGGCCGTTGACGGCAATGAGGCCGAGCTTTTTGCCGGCATAGTCGCGGATGGTCTCGTCCAAGCGACCGACGCCCGTGGCGCCCCCGTCGGCCAGGGTGACGACCTCGCCCGCAAGCCCGTGTCGCGAAAGCTCGTCGGTAAAGGCCTCGGCACGCTCGCGACGGACGGGGCTGTCGTCACTTGCCTCGGTGAGCAGGCACAGACGCTCGCTGCCCGCAGCAGCCAAGGCGTCTACCAAGCCGGCGACCAGCTCACGGTTGTTAGATGTCACCAGGTCAACACCGCCGTCGGCAATGTCGCGGTCGAGCAGCACGACGGGCAGGCGTCCCGCTGCCGCGGCGATCGCCTCATCATTGCCTCCGCAGGTGTTGACGACCAGGCCGTCCACACCGGCATCGATAAGTCTGGTGAGCGACTCTGCTTCCTTAGCGGGGTCGTTGCCGCTAATGGCCGTCATGAGCGAGCAGCCGCGCGCGGCGGCGCTGGCGGAAAGTCCTTCGAGCATGGCGCTCGAGAACGGGTTGGCGATGTCGGCCAGAATCACGCCGATGAGGTTGGTGCGTGAGCTGCGTAGATTGCGTGCGGCGGCACGTGGGCGATAGCCAGTGCGCTCGATAACCGCCGCGATGCGAGCGCGGGTTTCCTCGGTCATCTGCCCGGGGCGGTTATTGAGATAGCGCGAGACCGTGGCCGGACTCACGCCCGCCTCGGCGGCAATGTCCTTGATTCTCATCTGCGCCATAGCGCACCCCGTTTCCCAATGTCGGCAGTCTGAGCCATTTTAGGCATTTTTTAACATTCTCGGTTGCAAAACGCTGTAGGTGAGTATACTACAACTCGAAACGAAACCGATTTCGTAAACCGATTTCGGCGAGCGTTGGCACGCAGGTGCAAAGACGCACCCTACCGTCTTGGCACCTCCGTGCCAACGCCATATCAAAGGTGTACGCACGAGTAAGAAGGAGCTGCGCGACCATGGGTAAAACGGTTCTTACCTTCGGCGAGATCATGATGAGACTCTCACCCAAAGACCACCTGCGTATTGAGCAGGCAACCGAGTTTGACGTCCGCTACGGCGGCGCCGAGGCCAACACTGCGCTTTCCCTGGCCTACCAGGGCGACGAGGCCGCTTACGTCTCCGTTGTCCCGGCCAACCGTCTGGGCGAGTGCGCCCTGCGTTCGCTGAAGGCCTACGACGTCGACACCACGCGCGTCGTGCGTCAGGGCGACCGTCTTGGCTGCTATGTGTTTGAGGTCGGCGCCTCGCAGCGCGGCAACGGCTGCGTCTACGACCGCAAGTTCTCTGCCATCAACATGGCCAAGCGCGACGTCTTTGACTGGGACGAGATCCTCAAGGGCATCGATGTCTTCTATTTCTCCGGCGTGACCCCCGCCGTCTCCGATGAGATGGCCGCCGCCTGCAAGGAGGCGCTCGCCGTCTGCCGCGCCAAGGGCATCACCACCGTGTGCGACGTGAACTATCGCGGCAAGATGTGGTCGCCCGAGAAGTCGCAGGCCACCATGAAGGAACTCCTGCCGCTCGTCGACATCTGCATCGCCAACGACGAGGATGCGCCTGCCGGCCTCGGCATGACCTGCGTCTCCGGTTCCCTTGCCCACGGCATCGAGGAGCGCGACACCTATGTCGAGATGGCACGTCAGATCTGCGCCGAGTACGGCTGCAAGAAGGTCGCCTCGGTCGTCCGCAACATCTCCTGCGTCGAGCGCTCCATCTGGATGGGCATGCTCTTTGACGCCGAGAGCGGCGAGCGCTGGTTCTCCCCTGCTCACGACGTACACGTACTGGAGGGCGTTGCTGCCGGTGATGCTTTCAACGCCGGCCTCGTCCATGCCCTCATCAACGACTTTGACCCGCAGGATGCCGTCAACTACGCGATTGCAGCCTCGATCCTCAAGCTCACCATCAAGGGCGATTCCAACCTGGTGACTGCTGACGAGATTGCCGCCGTGGCAAACGCCGCCGACGGTGGCACTCGCGTCGCACGCTAATCCGTCTCCATTCCGCGGGCCGCAGCCTTCCAATCCCATACCCCTGCGGCCCGCTCCCCGATTCCTCCGGTCGGGCAAAACCACCAGTCCCATTCCGGTTTTGCCCGGCATTCCCTACATGACTGGTCGAGCAGCCGGTTTTGGAATTGCTTGAACCCCAAGCAGTGCCTCCGATAACCAATCCAAAATCGGCTCCTGACCAGCACATTTGGCAATCACGCGCCCATGCGCGCCACACATCGAAAGGAACATCATGTTCGATCAGTTCTACACCACGCTTGAGTCCCTGGGCATCGTGCCGGTCGTTGTGCTCGACAAGGTCGAGGACGCCGCTCCGCTCGCCCACGCCCTTATGGCAGCTGGCATGAAGTCCGCCGAGGTCACCTTCCGCACCGCCTGCGCCGCCGAGTGCATCGCCGCTATGGCCGAGGCCGAGCCCGAGATGTGCGTTGGCGCCGGCACTGTCCTGACCGTCGAGCAGGTTGAGCAGGCCCGCGCAGCCGGTGCCAAGTTCATCGTCTCCCCGGGTTACAACGAGGACGTCGTGAAGCACTGCATCGACATCGACCTGCCCGTCCTTCCCGGCACCGTGACCCCCTCCGAGGTCACCGCAGCCGAGAACCTGGGCCTCAAGGTCACCAAGTTCTTCCCCGCGTCCCAGTATGGCGGCCTGAACACCATCAAGGCCCTCGCCGCTCCGTTTGTCGGTCACCGCTTTATGCCTACCGGCGGCGTGAGCACCGCCAACGTCGAGGAGTACCTGAGCTCCTCCGCCATCATCGCCTGCGGTGGCACCTGGATGGTCAAGCCGGCCCTGTTTGCCGACGGCGACTTCTCCAAGGTCGAGCAGATCGCCCACGAGGCCATGGACGTCGTCAAGAAGGTCCGCGGCTAGGTTTAGCTCTCTATCGTGAAAGGGGGCGTGCCCTAAACCTCGCCCCCTTTCTTTTAAAGCGGCTCGGAAGCGCGCCGTTTCCGTCACGAACAAGAACCAAAACCGTCTTGTATGCTGATAGAACGTGACGGAAGCGACACGCCTCCAAGCCGCTTTGCCTACTCGGCTGGCCGTCGCGCTCAACTAAGCCACTTCGACAAAAGCCGAGCCACCAAAACAGCTGCGGTGCCGTCTGGAGGAATGGACCCTTGCTTCCGGTCTTTTCCTCCAAGCGGTGCCGCAGCTTTGTGCCCCGGTTACGCCCCAACGCAGTTGC
>USJB01000068.1 GCA_900554905.1 uncultured Collinsella sp.
AGGTCCTGCGCAAGACGAAAGCCACATTAAGTGGCTTTCTTTGCGTGCGGAATCTACGAAAAGTTAACCCGTGCCGCCCGGCCAGGCCCTAGGTTTACTTACCTGCCGCCAAGATGGCGTCTTGAGTGTCTAGATACTTAGGCTGAATTAAATTGAACGAAGGGGGCTCCTTGTTGGCAAGGAGCCCCCTTCTGCTTTTGGTTACTTTGGGGTTGTTGGTACGCCTTTATTTAGCGTCGGCCCAGGTTATGCCGGTGCTGGCTTCGGCGATTAGGGGGACGCGGAGGTCTACTACGTGCTCCATGACGTCGCGGACCATGGCGGTTAGGCGCTCGACTTCGTCGACGGGGCACTCAAAGTCCAGTTCGTCGTGTACCTGCAGAATCATGTGGGCGGCAAAGCCCTCTTCTTCCAGGCGGCGGCTTACGCGGGCCATGGCGATCTTGATGATGTCGGCCGCGGTGCCCTGCATGGGGTGGTTCATGGCCGTGCGTTCGCCAAAGCCGCGAAGCTGCGGATTTTTGGCCTTGAGCTCGGGAATATGGCGTCTGCGGCCATACATGGTCTCGGCGTAGCCCGTCTGCTTGGCGCGCGCCACCACGTTGTCGAGGAACGTGCGCACGCCCGGGTAGGCCTCGTAGTAGCGGTCGATCATGTCGCGCGCCTCGGCCATCGAGATATGCAGCGACTGCGACAGACCGTAGGCCTGCTGGCCGTACACGATGCCAAAGTTCACGGCCTTGGCGCGGCTGCGCAGGTCGGGTGTCACCTCGGACACCGGCACGCCAAATAAACGCGCCGCCGTCTCGGCATGGAAGTCCTCGCCCTCGTTAAAGGCACGCACCAGATGTTCATCACCCGAAAGATGCGCGAGCAGGCGCAGCTCGATCTGCGAGTAGTCCACCGCCAAAAAGACGCTTCCCTCGCCTGCCGAAAACGCCGTCTTAACGGTACGACCCAGCTCCGAGCGCGTCGGGATGTTCTGCAGGTTCGGGTCGCTCGAGGACAGACGCCCCGTTGCCGTGATGGTCTGGTTGTACGTAGTGTGTACGCGACCGTCACCACGGCGTAGCGGGCCCAGGGTGTCCAGATAGGTGGACTTGATCTTAGACTTCTCACGCCAGTCCAAGATCAGACGAACAATCTCGTGGTCGCGGGCAAGATCGCTCAGTACCTTGGCATTGGTCGAATAGTAGCCGCGCTTAGTCTTCTTGAGGCCCTTGGTCGGAAGCCCCATCACATCAAAGAGCACATGCGACAGCTGCATGGGACTGCCAATATTGAAGGTCTCGTCACCCGCCAGGTCGCGAATGTTGCGCTCAACCTCGGCAATCTGGGTCGCCAGACCCTCGGACAGACTGTGCAGGCGCTCGGGGTCCACGAGCATGCCCGCGCGCTCCATCTTGGCAAGCACCGGAACGAGCGGCATCTCGATGCCATCGAACACGTTGGCGGCATTCTCGCGGGCCATGCGGTCACGCAACGGCGCGATCAGCGCCAGCGTCAAGGCCGCCGTGCGAGCGGCGGGCGAAGGAGCGTCCTCACCAGCACCCTCTGCACCGCGCGCCGCAGGCAACGCCATCTGCAGATACGTATCGGCAAGATATGCCTCATCGAACTCGGAGCGATCGGAATCCAGCAGATAGGCAGCGACAACGGTATCGAAGATACGCGTGGAATCGGCAGCGAGCGGATCCATGAGCTCGGGCTCAGAAGAATCGATGGGCGAAAGCTCGTGCAGCAGCGCCTTCATGTCCGGGCTCGCCACGTGGCCCTCCATAAACAGGCGCGCGAGCACACCAGCGATCACGCCGTGGACGAAGTTGAAGCCCTCAACCTCAGCCGCCGCATCGCTGTCGCCCTCCTCGAGCGCGAACAGGCCCTTGGACGTCGCCAACCACAGCGTGCGCGTCAGTCCAAAGAGCGCGCCCTCTTCCTTATCGTCGTCCACCACGGCGGCGACCCACTCGCCCGCCTCGATCGCACGCGAAACCTCGGACGCCACGGCAGCAAGCGCCTCGGCATCGCCGGCAGCGGTGCGCTCAATCGCGGGCATCTCAAACATACTGGAGACAGCAGCAGCCCCGCCCTCGCCGCCGATCAGCGCCAAGAAACGGTTCTGCATGGCGGTGATACCAAGCGTGCCCAGCGCAGCGGAAACCTCATCGGCAGAATACGCCGGGAAGGACGTCGCCTCAAAATCGAGCTCAACGGGTGCATCGGTGCGGATGGTCGCCACCTTACGGCTCAGCAGCGCGTCGTCGATGTGCGCGCGCAGGTTTTCGCCCATCTTGCCCTTGACCTCGTCGGCGTGTGCGATGACCTCGTCCAGACTACCGTACTGCGCAATGAGCGCGCTCGCCTTTTTGGGGCCGATGCCCGGCACGCCGGGGATGTTATCGGACGTGTCGCCCTTCAGACCGTAAAAGTCGGGCACGAGCGCCGGCGTGATACCGTGATACAGATCGTCCACGCTCTCGGGCGTCATGATCGCCACGTCAGACAGGCCCTTACGGGTCGAGACCACGTTGACGTGCTCGGTCACGAGCTGATACATATCGCGATCACCGGTCACCAGCAGCATGTCACAGCCGGCCTGCTCGCCCAGGCGCGCCATAGTACCCAGGATGTCATCGCCTTCCCAGCCCTCGGACTGCAGAATCGGCACGTTGAGCGCGGTGAGCAGCTCCTTAATCATAGGGAACTGCGCATGCAGATCGGGGTCCATGGGCGGGCGTTGCGCCTTATACTGCGGCAGCATCTCCATGCGCACGCGCGGCTTGCCCTTATCAAACGCCACAACAACGCCGTCGGGGTTAAAGGCGTCGATCATCTTAAGAAACATGTTCAGAAAGCCAAAGATCGCGTTGGTGGGGCGACCGTCCGGCGCGTTCATGGTGGGCGGCACGGCGTGGAAGGCGCGGTGCATGAGCGAGTTGCCGTCGATAACGGCAAAGGTACGGCGCTTGTCAGACATATTGAATACCTCGCTTTGGGCTGGGCACGGTTTGCTCACTCCAGTTTACACGCTCCCCGCCCCACGGCCACCGCACATCAAGCTCCCCCGCCACCGTGAGCCCGCGCGTGATACGATGGCTCACGGTACATCAACCAGCACGATCGATCCGAAAGGAGCCTGCGTCATGGAGCGTCCCTGCGCATGGAAAAAGTACACGCCACAGCAAATCGAGGAGCTCGAGGAGCTTTGCCGCGGCTATAAGCAGTTTTTGAGCGAGAACAAGACCGAGCGCCTGTGCGTCAAGACCGGCATCAAGATGGCCGAGGAGGCGGGATACGTCGACCTGGAGACCGTAATCGCCGAAGGCCGCGAGCTCAAGGCAGGCGACAAGGTGTATGCCGCTAACCACGGCAAGGACCTTATGCTCGTCAACCTGGGCACCGCCCCGCTCGAGCAGGGCTTTAACATCCTGGGCGCGCACGTGGACTCGCCGCGCCTGGACCTTAAGCAGAACCCCGCCTTCGAGGCCGGCGACATGGCTTATCTCGACACGCACTACTACGGCGGCGTCAAGAGCTACCACTGGGTGGCCTCCCCGCTCGCACTCGTGGGCGTCATCTGCAAAAAGGACGGCACCACCGTCGACATCAACATCGGTGACAAGGCCGACGATCCGGTCTTTACCATCTCCGACTTGCTGATCCACCTCTCGAGCGAGCAGATGGCCAAGCCCGCCAAGGACGCCGTCGACGCCGAGATCCTCGACGTGATCGTGGGCGGCCGTCCCGTCAAGTTCGATGAGGACGACAAAGACGCTCCCAAGGAGCCCGTCAAGCAGATGTTCCTGGACATCCTCAAGGAGCAGTACGACGTCGAGGAGGAGGACTTCCTCTCCGCAGAGATCGAGGTCGTGCCCGCCGGCCCGGCCCGCGACATGGGCCTCGACCGCTCCATGATTCTGGGCTATGGCCATGACGACCGTGTCTGCGCCTATCCGTCCATGCTCGCCCAGATCAACGTCGCCAACGTGGAGCGCACGAGCATCACGCTCATCGTCGACAAGGAGGAGATCGGTTCCGTGGGTGCCACCGGCATGACGAGCCGCTTCTTCGAGAACACCGTCGCCGAGATCATGACGCTCGCCGGCGAGGATAGCCCGCTGGCCCTGCGCCGCGCACTCGCCCGCAGCCGCATGCTCTCCTCCGACGTGTCCGCCGGCTTCGACCCGGGCTATGCCGGCAAGTTCGAGACCAAAAACGCCGCCTTTATGGGTCGCGGCCTGTGCTTCAACAAGTACACGGGCAGCCGCGGCAAGGGCGGCTCCAACGACGCCGACGCCGAGTATGTGGCCCTCATCCGCGACATCATGGACGAGGCAGGCGTGGACTTCCAGACCTGCGAGCTCGGCCGCGTCAACGCAGGTGGCGGCGGCACCATCGCCTACATCATGGCCAAGTACGGCATGAACGTCATCGACTCCGGCGTTGCCGTCCTGTCCATGCACGCCCTGTGGGAGGTCGCCAACAAGGCCGACATCTACGAGGCCTATCGCGGCTACAAGGCCTTCCTCGAGCGCGCCTAATCCACCCCCACCCATAACTTGCGGTGGAATACGGATTGATTTGGTCTTTCGATAGCCCAAACAGACCGTATTCCACCGCAACTTCTTTTTTGGCAGAGGAGAGTCCATGCTGCAGGTCATCATTTCGCCCGCCAAGCAGATGCGCGCGACCCAAGATGCTTTTGAAGTCCTGGGCATTCCACCCTTTGCGCGCGAGACAGCTCGCCTCCACCGCGCACTGCTAGATATCGAGCGGAATGAAGGCAGCGGCGGCCTGCAGGCGTTATGGAACGTGAGCGACAAACTGCTGGGGCCTTGCCTCAACACCCTGCATGAGTTCGGGCCCATCCTGAAAAGCGGCGATCTCGACAATCCCGCACTCGCCCGTCACCTCTCCCCTGCCGTCATGTCCTATCACGGCATTCAATACCAGAGCATGGCACCCGAGGTGATGGATTCCGCGCAGCTCGCATGGCTGCAAGACCATCTGTGGATCCTCTCCGGCCTCTACGGGTGCGTTCGTCCCTTTCATGCCGTCGAACCGTATCGGCTGGAGATGGGCGCGAAGCTTGTCGTCGACGGTGCCCGAGACCTCTACGCATTTTGGAGCGATAAGCTCGCGCGGGCTATCGCCCCGGCAGGCTCAAACACCACGATCGTCAACCTCGCCAGCGTAGAGTATGCCAAAGCCGTTCTGCCCCACCTCGCGGGCGACGCCACGGCCGTCACGTGCCTCTTTGGCGAGGGTATCCGCAACGGGAAGCCCATCCAACGGTCGACCGCCAGCAAAAAGGCGCGCGGCTCCATGGTGCGGTGGATGGCAGAAAACAAGCTCGAGGATGCAAGCGAACTTACCGCATTCAACATCGGCTATCGGCACATCCCCGAGCTTTCAGACAAAAACACCCTGGTTTTCATGAACGCGCAGGCACAATAGGCCCGCCGTTTCCAAACACCCCGTTACTCCGCCAAGCCATCGGCCTTTGTAATCTCGCTCGTCGAGCCATCTTGGTAGGTAATCTTAACGTGCTCTACGTCGGATACCGTAACGCCCGACGGAGGTTCCAGACGCCACTCCGTCAGAGCGATATCCATGGTCGTGGGCACGCCCCCTTGATCTTTGAGCTTCACCGTGAGTGTTTTGATTGCCGCATCAAACGTCACGCGTTCGATTTCTTCGCCCGGAATAGACCCGCCGCTCAGCTGCAGCTGCACAAACTCGTCGCGCGGATACCAATAGTCGCCCGGTGCGGCAACCGTGTTGCCACCAGAAACTTTCATGGTCATAATCGGCAGGCCCTCGTCGGCTTCAAACCCCCAGGTGGCGCCGCCAGGACCGCCGAACGTCCAGATACAAAAGGCAATCACCAGCACGGCAAGCACCGCAAAACCAATCGCGACCAACCCATGGTGCGCACGGCTTTCCTCGGCCGATACATCCCATTGCGTCTCTCGATATAGATGCTTGTCTTCCATGTACGCCTCCCCACAGGCACGCTCGTTAGGCCAATCGTACCCATTCGAGCTATACTTGAGCCCATTACATAAACGGGGAGCTTGCAGGACAAGACGGCAGGCTGAGACTGGGCGCGCCCGCCCTGACCCGCAAACCTGATATGGGTAATGCCAACGAAGGGAGCCGTGCCAATGAGCACACAGACCGAGCCCAAGCTCGTCACGCAAATCGACTTCGCCCGCGCCGGGCAAATCACGCCGCAGATGAAAGAAGTCGCCGAGCGCGAGCATCGCGACCCCGAGTACATCCGCGAGCGCGTGGCCGACGGCCGCATCGCCATCCCCGCCAACATCGTGCACATCAAAAAAGGCATGCGCGCCTTTGGCGTCGGTGAGGGCTTGTCCACCAAGGTCAACGTGAACCTGGGCATCTCGGGCGACAAGGCCGACGCCGCTGAGGAGTGGAAGAAGGTCAAGATCGCCGAGGACTTTGGCGCCGACGCCATCATGGACCTTTCCAACTCGGGCAAGACGCGCCAGTTCCGCCAGCAGCTCATCGACGAGACGCCGCTCATGGTGGGCACCGTCCCCATGTACGACGCCATCGGCTACATGGAAAAGCCGCTGGTCAAGCTGACCAAGGACGACCTGTTCGAGGTCGTGCGCGCGCATGCCGAGGACGGCGTGGACTTTATGACCATCCACTGCGGCATCAACAAGTCGGTCACCAAGACCTTTAAGGAGACCGGCCGCCTCATGAACATCGTGAGCCGCGGCGGTTCGCTGCTGTTTGGCTGGATGGAGGTCACCGGCAATGAAAACCCCTTCTACGAGTACTTTGACGAGCTGCTCGAAATCTGCCACGAGTACGACGTGAC
>USJB01000069.1 GCA_900554905.1 uncultured Collinsella sp.
CAACGCTGTCCAGATGAAGCGTCGCCACACGAATGGGTGGCTGATATTCAAGTGAGCCGATGAGCACGGGAGAACCCAGGAACCGCTCGATTTCTTCCGCGATCGCGTCGGTCTCTTCGGGATCAAAGTCGTCGAAAAGCGCCACGAACATCGGCCCCGTCGAGCGGAACAGGCGTCCCTTGCCGCGCGAACAATCCATGAGGCAGGCGGCGCTTTCGGCGAGCACGCGGTCGCCTGCATCGAATCCAAAGCGGGCATTGACCTCGGCGATATCGTCGACCTTAATGGCAATAAAGCCTGCCTCGTGCGGCACACGGCGCATCTCTCCAATAGCGTTGACCAGCGCGTGGACATCGCCCAGGCCGGTCACGGAATCGGTCGTATCTGCTAGGCTTCGGTTGACGATAATGCCCACATACATGCTGGGCTCGGTATCGGTGCCGTCCAAGCGGTAGCCCGTGCAGTCGCAAAGCACGTATTTTCCGGTGGCATCCATTACGCGATACTGCATGTAGTGGAAGTGCCACGTGCCGTTTATCACCATGTCGAGCTCGACACGTACGTTGTCGCGGTCCTCGGGATGAACGCGGGCAAGCCACATATCGACCGAATTAAAAGGATGCTGGGAGGGCAGGTCAAAATCGCGCACGGCGTTAACCGACCATTGCGATTCTCCCGTATCGAGATTGAGGATAAACGGATAGCGCGTCTCGGAGCTCATGGAGATCGCTTGGAACACCCGGTCGTTGCAGGGAAGCTGATCGACGATTGGGCGTTGCGGCGCGTCATCGTCTTTCGGTTGCTGCACACGATGCATAAGCTTATAGCGATACATCTTGCGATCGGCATCCATTGTCATCTGGCGACGCGTGTCGCCAGCAAGTGGATCGACGCGCGAGCAGCCAAAGCTAAAGCTGCCGATCATGGGTGCCTTGCCACCTGAGCTCGCCTCGATCAGCCTGGTACGTACCTGCTCCAAGCGCTGCTCGAGTTCAATCTCGTTTGCGGAGAGCGAGATGAGCACAAACTCGTCTCCACCGATACGGAACAGCATCTCATCGTGCTCCATGGTTTCGGAGAGCGTGCGGCAGATGCTCAGAATATAGCGATTGCCTTCGGCGTGGCCAAACCTATCATTGCAATGCTTGAGATGGTCGATGTCAATATAGGCGCAGGTGAAGGGGTCGCCTTTGCGCCAGAGTTGCTCGACGTGACGGTCGAATCCGTTGCGGTTGCCCAAGTTGGTGAGCGGATCGATATAGGCGTTGCGCTCAAGCAGCTGGCGCTCTTGTTGCAGGATGGCATGCGTCTTTTGCAGTTGCTCGCCAACGGCGCGTAGTTCAGCAGGCAGCGCGGCAACATCGAGTTCGGCGGTCGAGATGCCATTCGCAAGTCGCTGGAGATAGGCAATAATCGATTGCTCACCCAGGCGATATGGCTCGTTCATGATGAATAACCTCCTTGGGCGGAACAATGGTTTGTATCATATCCCCAATTCGGTTTGAATTGGTGATATAAGTTAGCTAATAGAGACAAATATCCCCTTCGACGGTGGCGTTTTGCGCGCGAGCGTATCAGTTGTTATTGCCGCCATCGAGCAATGCCTCAAAATCCTTCGCCTGCATGGGGCGGTAGTAGAGGAAGCCCTGAGCGTAACGGGCGCCCATGTGGCGTAGCATGCTCGCCTGCTCATTTGTCTCGACGCCTTCGACCACGACGGGCAGATGGAGCGACTGCGCCATTTCGAGCATCGATGAAATGATTTGCGTGCTGCGGCCTTGATCGCGGTCGGTGGGCACAAAGGTGCGGTCGAGCTTGATGACGTCGACGTTGACGTTCTTGAGCATCGCGAGCGTGGACTGGCCGGTGCCAAAATCGTCCATATAGGTCGAGAAGCCGCGGGTGTGCAGATCTGCGGTCAGCTTATCCACGGCCTCGGACTCTCCGGTATAGGCGGTCTCGGTGATCTCGATGTGCATGAGTTCGGGCGGCAGGTTGTACTGGGCGGCGAGCGACCCCATATGCTCGGCGACATCGCAGGCAAGAATGTCTACGCGCGACACATTGAGGGAAATCGGAACCACGCGAAGTCCTCGATCGATGCGCTCGCGCAGCCATGAGGCGACACCCTGCCAAATGTACTTGTCGAGCGTCACCACAAAGCCGCTTTCCTCGAGTGCGGGGATAAACGTTGCGGGCGAAATGAGAGAGCCGTCCTTGTCAATCCAGCGGGTGAGTGCTTCGGCGCCAATAATCTCGCCGGTTTCCATATCGACCTGGGGCTGCAAGTGGTAGGTAATACGACCATCTGAGAGCGCGTACTGGAATTCGGTCAGCGTGCGGTTGAACACGATTTCGCGCTTGTACTCCTCGGGGCAAAAAATGGCAATGCGCTCCTTAAAGTCGTTTTTTGCGCGTCGATTGGTAAACATGGCCTTCGCCTGCGCATCGATGGTGATCTCCTCATTGGAGTCGATGGGGTAAACGCCCATGGACGGCCAAAAACCTACGCCGTCATCATGCCTGGCTACGGCCTCGCGAACGCGGTTGTAGATTTGATGGACGGTGATGTGCTTAAAGGGGATGAGTACGCAAAAGTCATCTTGGCCCCAGTACCCTGCGACGCCCATATCGGCATTCTCGATGTCCTTGAGGACCGTGCCCACATCGGCGAGTACGCGGTCGCCCTCGGCCTGGCCGTGCCATTCATTAAACAGGCGCATGTGGCCCATGTCGACCGTGGCGATGCACCAGGCGCCGTCGTGCCTTGCCTCGAGAAATGCGTTGGCACGCCGCATAAACTCGCTGGGTCGATAGAGGCCCGTGAGTGAGTCGATACGTTCGGCGATGGCGCTTTTGCGCTCAGCCTCGGGTATGGGGAGGCTGTCGTTGGGAACAAGCCCGCCGGCCGTGCGAAGGCGACGGTCGAGTTCGCCTAAAACGGCGGTCGCTTGATGGGTTAAGTGCTCGTAAAAGGCCGGGACGACAAGACAGACGGGAGTAATGGTGTCGCCTGCGATTTGCACAGGAGCGAAAACGGCCTCTTTAAGATGGCGGGTTAGTTGCTCGAATGCCTCGTGGTCCAAATCGTTGCTAAGCACGACGAACTGGACGCTTCGTGAACGGTAAACCCTGCTTCTGCCTCGGGTGATCGACAGCATACGGCCTGCGTATTCGGCAAGCATGTTGTCGACGGCCTCGGCCCCGTAGAGCTCGTTGAGCTTTGTCGTGCCACGAACGCGCACCGCTATAAGCCCCGTCTCGCAACGGTCGCGGCGGCAGGCATCGATGGCGTTGACCAGCATACGCTGCGTTCCGAGGCCTGTGGCGGCGTCGACGGTTTCGGCAAGTGAGTGGTTGACGAGCTCGCCGACATAGAGCGAGGGGACATTTCCGTCGCCGTCGATACGAAACCCGCGAGCACGGCAAAGGACGTAGTCGCCGACGGCGTTGCGCACACGATACTGCATGACGCGACGGTGCTTGGTGCCGTTGTAGACTTGGTCGATGTCGTTGATGCAGGCCTCAAGGTCGTCGGGATGGACGCGCGTTTTCCAGTAATCGCGACAGTTGTCTATGTGCTCCGAGGGAAGGCCAAGATCGCGCAAGGCACCTTGTGACCAAAGGGTGCGATGTTTGTCCAAGTTCTCGATAAAGAAATATCGGCCCTCATTGAGCATCGAAAAGGCGTCAAAAATTCGATCGCTTATTTCGAAGTCGTCGGCGTGAACTTGCGTGATATTGCGTCGATCGAGGTGCATGGCATGACGTAGCTTGTAGTCGTACATGCGATGGTCGGCATCGAGCGTCATGCGATTGGAAGCTTCGCCCAGGGCGGGGTCGGCATGTGACACTCCGTAGCTAAACGAGTGGGGCATCTCGGAATCGTTGTTTTTGAGCAGAACCGTTCGGCAGTGTTTCAGACGTTCGGCGAGGTCGTCCTCGGTTGCAATCGTAGATAGGATGGCAAACTCGTCGCCGCCTATGCGAAACGCCGCTTCGTCCACTTTCATATACAGTTTGAGATAGAGGCTTACCTGCAAGATATAGCGGTTGCCCTCGTCATGCCCAAAGACGTCGTTGCAGTGCTTGAGATTGTCGATGTCGATGAACGCCGTGGTAACGGGGATGTCCTGCTCCCAGAGCTCCTCGAGGGAGCGGGCAAAGCCGCCGCGGTTGCCAAGTCCGGTAAGCTGGTCGGTAAAGGCGGTCCTAATCAGATCATCCTGACGCTCGAGAAGGTCACGGACGGTCTTTTCGAGCGTTTCGGTGTAATTGCTGACAGTATCCATGTCGTAAGCGGCTTTCTGAGGTCGGGCGGATTGCGTCGGGCGAGCTCGTTGTGCACACGCGTTGTTGTTTGGCGCTTTGCGTGTATCCAGGCCCCCGCCTTGCTGCGTTGTTGGGTTAATTTACCGGCTAATGTTCGCTGTTGATAACTGCTGAGTAGTATAAACAACAGTGCAGAATTATATATGGGTGCACATGCTGTGGGCGGCTATTATTCGACAGGCGGTAGCGCGACGATGCGATGTTCGATGAAAATGCGACTGAGACGATATATGTTGACGGGTATACTTGTTCCGGTTTTAAACGCAGGAACGGAGATGGTCGCATGGCACAGCCGGATACGACGCGCACGGTGGGGCTGGCACTCGAGGGAGGCGGCTACCGCGGTATGTATACGGCGGGCGTGCTCGACGTTTGGATGGAGCACGGCTTGACCTGCGACCATATGGTGGGTGTCTCGGCGGGCGCGGCGTTTGGCTACAACTTTAAATCGCGCCAGATCGGCCGCGCCATTCGCTATAACAAGGCCTATTGTGCCGATAAGCGCTATGCGGGTGTAGCAAGCTGGCTGCGGACCGGTGATATGTTCAATGCCGATTTTGCCTATCACGAGGTGCCCATCGAGCGCGATCCCATCGATTTGGAGACATATCGCGCCTGCCCCATGCGGTTTACGTGCGTGTGTACCGATATCGAGACGGGCAAGGCCGTCTACCACGACCTGCCCTATGGCGATGAGCACGATATCGAGTGGATCCGGGCGTCGTCTGCTATTCCTGTGGCGACGCGTCCCGTTGCTATTGACGGGCATAAGTATCTGGATGGTGGCGTTGCTGATTCTATTCCCAGTGCATGGCTGTTTGCGCAGGGGTATGACCGCAATATCGTGGTGCTCACGCAGCCGGCGGGCTTTGTGAAGCAGCCCAACAGCGTGATGCCCATGCTGCGTCGCGTGTTCCATCACTATCCGGAGTTTGTCGCAGCGCTCGAGCATCGGCATGAGGTCTACAATGCCACGCTCGATGATTTGGCGCGTCGTGAGGCCGCCGGCGATATCTTTGTGGTGCGTCCGAGCGAATCGGTGAAGGTGCCGTCGCTGTGTCGTGAGCCCGATGAACTTGAGCGCATCTACCAGATTGGTCGCCGCGATGCGGAGGCGACTTTGCCGGCGTTGGAAGCGTATCTGGCGGGGTAAGGGTCGCATGTGGAAAGCGCATCCCGGAATGGAGGTCCAAACTGGGATGCGCTTTCCATTGCTGAAGATATGAGATCGCGAATAAGCTGCTCGGCCTATGCCTATGTCTGCTGCCAGGTGTCGACGAGCTCCTTGGCCGCGGCGTAGGGGTCATCGGCGCTGCAGACGGCACTCACCACAAAGAAGCCGTCGACGCCGGTGGCCTTGAGCTGCGGCAGGTCGGCCGTCTTGACGCCGCCGCCCACCACGATAGGCACGGGGCTTGCCGCGTGGAGTGCGGCCAGGTCCTCAAAGCTCTTGGTGATGATGGAGCCATCGGCTGCGCGTCCGCAGTCGCGCTTGGTCTCGGTCTCGTGGAGCGGGCCGATGCCCAGGTAGTCGACCAGGCTCATGTCGGCGGTCTTGGCGTACTCGAGCATCTCCTCGCAACGGGCCGAAAGGCCCACGATGGCGTCGGGGCCCAGCAACTTGCGACAGACCTCGACGGGAATATCGCTTTGGCCCACGTGCACGCCGTCGACAGCAATACCCTGCTCGCGTGCGGCAAGCACACAGTCAAGGCGGTCGTCGATGAGCAGGGCAACCTGACCGGTCTTGCCGGCCTGAGCGATTGCCTGCGCGGCGTCACCGGTCAGCGCAATGATCTCGCGGGCGCTTGCCACCTTGGAGCGCACCTGAATGCAGGTAAAGCCGGCGTCGAGTGCCTGGGCCACCACATCGCCCACGGGGCGCCCGAGGGTGTTTTCGGGGCCGAGTACCAGATAGGCCGAGATATCAAGGTTGTCGCGGATGCTCATCGTGCTTCCTCCTGCTTTTTGATCTGTGCTTCCATGCGCTCGAGCTTGCCGGTCATGGTGTCGGTAAATCCGGGCCGGATATCGGCTTTGAGCACGACTTCGGTGCGGATGCCCTTGCTCGCCAACACAAAGGTTGCGTCGCGCACGACCTGCATGACCTCGTCCCAGTCGCCCTCGATCTCGGTGAACATCGAGGTGGTGCGGTTGGGAAGGCCGCTCTCGCGTATGACGCGCACGACCTCGGCGACCTCGGCGGAGAGCTCATCGCCGGTGCCGCACGGGGCGATGGCCACGGCGACGAGCGTGTTCATGCCGGTATTGGTTGTGGGCTCGGACATGGCCTATGCCTCCTCGAGCTCGAGTCGGTTATCGGCGATGTCTTGGGCGGTCGCGCGGTAGAGCTCATCGATAAAGGCAACCTTAAAGCTTGCCGGGGCATCGGCGACAGCGGCGGCACGCGTGCCAGCGACGTTGTAGACGGCGGTACCGCAGACGGCTGCCGTAAACGGATCGGCGGC
>USJB01000070.1 GCA_900554905.1 uncultured Collinsella sp.
CTCGAGCGTCAGGAACACGCGCTCGAGCTCCTCGCCTGCGGACTCAAGACCCGAGGTGGTCTTGAGGTCGGCGATGGGCTCAGTGTTGCGGATGCCGGCGACGACGTCCTCGCCCTGGGCGTTGACCAGAAAGTCGCCGTAGAATTCCTTAGTGCCATCGGCCGGGTTGCGCGTGAAGGCGACGCCAGTCGCGGATGTCTCGCCCTTGTTACCAAAAGCCATGGCCTGAACGTTGACGGCGGTACCGAGCTCGTCGGAGATACCATGCTGCTTGCGATAGATGCAGGCACGCTCGTTCATCCAGCTGCCAAAGACGGCCTGGATGGCAAGGCGTAGCTGAAGCTCCGGGTCGTGCGGGAAGACGGGCTTGCCGTCAGCGACCTCGAGCTCGGGATACAGGGAGGCATCGACGTTCTCGGAGAAGATGCCCTTAAAGGTCTCGACGAGTTCCTGCAGGTCCTCAGCCGAAAGCTCGGAATCGACGCGAACGCCGGCGACCAGACGGGCCTGGGTCAGGGCGTTCTCGAACAGGTCGGCGTCAACGCCCATAACGACGTTGGAGAACATCTGAATAAAGCGGCGGTAGCTATCCCAAGCAAAACGCGGATTTTGCGTCTGGGCGATGAGCCCCTGAACGGAGTCGTCGTTGAGGCCTAAGTTGAGGACCGTGTCCATCATGCCGGGCATGGAGAACGGAGCGCCCGAACGAACCGACACGAGCAGCGGATCGGAGGCGTCGCCGAGCTTCTTGCCGCAGCGGGCCTCGAGGTCCGCCTCGGCAGCAACGATCTCATCGAGTGCGCCCTCGGGCCACACGTTGCCGGCACCGGAGTACTCGACGCAAGTCTGGCAGGTAATGGTAAAGCCACCGGGAACCGGCAGGCCGATACGGCTCATCTCGGCAAGGTTCGCGCCCTTGCCGCCAAGCACAAAGTTCATGGACTTGTCGCCCTCAGTGACACAGGTGCCCTGGGCGTCGGTTCCAAAACGGTAAACCCTCTTGCAATCGCTCACGATACTTCCCCTTCCATGCGCTCTCGCGCACGACCGTGGTAACGAATCGACCCGCCGGATGCGGACCGTGAGGGAACTATACGGCGGGTTTTATGCCGACATGAGAAGATGATGCGCGGTTTGGTAAACGAGCTAAAACTAGCGGTAAACGGTAGGTAAAGGTGGTTACCTTATGAAGATACCACTGTAAGAAAGTGCAGGTCAGATGCGATATTTTTGCTAAATCGCTTTATCAAAATGCTGCTACTATTAGGCTCGACGGGCGGCGCGGCGGGAACGGGCTTCTTGGATTTCCTCCAAGTGGCTAATGATCTCGGAGGCGCTCTCCTCGATCGCCTTGCCATCGGTACGCACCACAAAGCAGCCTAGGCGTTTCATGAGGGCACGAGCTTCCTCAAGCTCGCTGCGCACGCTCTCGGGCTCGGCATAGGAGCCGGCAACGGCACGGGCGTAATCATCGCCCAAGCGGCTATCGCGAATCTCAGAAATAACGTCGACGGTCGAAATTAGGCCGAACAGGCGCATCGGGTCAACCTCGTAAATCGACTTGGGCGGCTCCATGCCGTGCGCCAGAGGGACATTAGCAACCTTGTAACCTTGATAGGCCAAATACATCGACAGCGGCGTCTTGGACGTGCGTGATACGCCCAACAGCACGATATCGGCACCCGACAGATCGTCGCAGCCGCGTCCATCATCGTGCTCAACGAAATACTCCATGGCCTCGATACGATGGAAATAGCGGTCATCGGTCCTGTGAATCACGCCCGCAACGCCCTTGGGCGGCACACCGATGAGCGACGACAGCACGGCAAGCGTCGGGCCGATCAGGTCGACCGAGCGAATATGCAACATACCCAAGTAGTCGAGCACGCGAGCACGAAGGGCCGGGTCGACAATGGTGTGGAACACGGCGATATCGCGATGGTCGGCATCGACGCGCGGGCCCACAAACGACTCCACCTGCTCCACCGAGGTCACCTTAGGCAAGCGCAAAACACGAAAAGCCCCTTCATCAAATTGCCCGGACGCCGCAAGCACCACCTCACAAGCGGTATCACCGAGCGAGTCGGAGATAACGATAACGGTGGGACGAGCGGTGACCGGGCAATCCATGCGGAGCTCCTTTTGCGCTTATGCGCAGGCTGGCTTACTTTTTGCGGGCAAGCTCACCGATGTTGGCGATGCCGGAGAAAACGGCCTCGAAGCGGTTGAGCAGCTTAAGGCGATTATCGCGGAGCTGCTCGTCCTTGTCCATGACCATAACCTCATCGAAGAAACGGTCGATGGGCGCGCGCAGGGCGGCGAGGGCGGCAAATGCGGCCGGGTAGTCCTCGGCAGCAAGGGCAGCATCGACAGCAGTCTGAGCAGCCTCGGAAGCATCGGCAAGCGCGAGCTCGGCCTCGCCCATCAGGCTGCGGTCGTACTCCGCGCCCAGCTCGGGCTTGGAGATGTGCGCGGCACGGGCATAGGCCGTAGCCAGGTTGTCAAAGGTCTCGGCATCGTTCTTGCGGGCCTCGTCGAGGGCGGCGCAGCGGGCAAAGAAGACCGACGGCGCGATGATGTGCACCGCGGAGACGGCGGCAACGGTATCAGCCGGGATCTTTTCGTCGCGGGCCATGCTCACCAGGCGGCCATGGAAGAAGTCACGAACCTGCTGGGCGACCTCGGCGGCGTCGAACTCAATGCCCTGCTCGCTATAGAGCTCGAGGGCGAAGTCGATGAGCGACGTGGGGTCGATCGGCAGGCGGTCGCGCAGGATGTTGATGATGCCGATAGCGGCACGACGCAGCGCGTAGGGGTCCGAAGAGCCGGTCGGGGGCTCGCCGATGGCAAAGATACCGGCGATGGTATCGAGCTTGTCGGCGCAAGCCACGATGCAGCCAGCGGTGCCCTCAGGCAGCTCGTCACCGGCAAAGCGGGGACGATAGTGATCGCGGATAGCATGAGCGACCTCGTCGTTCTCCCCCATCGCGGTCGCGTAATAACCGCCCATCACGCCCTGCTGGCTCGTGAACTCGACGACGGCGTTAGACACCAGGTCGGCCTTGCACAGGTGCGCGGCACGGCCGGCATCGGCGGCAAGGTGGGCGCCGAGATGAGCCTCGCGGGCGATAGCGAGCGCGAGCTGCTCGATGCGCTCGGAC
Organism: uncultured Collinsella sp.; assembly: GCA_900554905.1. GTDB lineage: Bacteria > Actinomycetota > Coriobacteriia > Coriobacteriales > Coriobacteriaceae > Collinsella. Next base: position 3,162 of record USJB01000070.1, read on the forward strand.
TTGGCGAGCACGCTACCGAGCTTCTCCTGGAAGGCAACCTTGGCCAGACGCTCGCGGAACTCGTCGAGGGAGATCTTCAGGTCCTCCTCGTAGAAGAACTTGGCGTCGTCCAGACGGGCGCGCACGACGCGCTCGTTGCCGTCAATCACGCGCTCGGCATTCTCGGGCTTGCTGTTGGAAACGACCACGAACTCACGCGTGAGCTTGCCCTCGCCGTCATAGATCGGGAAGTAGCGCTGGTTGGTGAGCATGGACTCGCAGATAATCTCGTGCGGGACCTTGAGGAACTCCTCATCGAAGGTACCGACGAGCACCGTCGGCCACTCGCAGAGGTTAATGACCTCCTCGAAGACCTTCTTGGGCGTATCGACATGGCAGCCGGGACGGGCAGCCTCGACCTCGGCGATACCGGCGAGGATGGCCTCACGACGGCGCTCGGCAGAAAGCACGCCGGCGTCCTCGAGCACTTGCTCGTAGACGGCGGGGCTGGCGACCACATGGTCACCGGGGCCAAGTACGCGATGACCACGCGTGGTGTTGCCACTCGTCACGTCGGCAAACGACACGGGCACAACATCCTCGCCCAGAAGGCAGCAAATCCAACGGACCGGACGAACAAAGGTAGCATGCTCGTGACCCCAGCGCTGGGAGCGGTAGTTGGGCCACTGCAGGCCGGCGATGGTCTTCTCGCACAGAGCGGTCAGAATCGGCGTAGCCGGTGCGGAGGGAATATTCTTCTCGGCGAACACATACTCACGACCGTCAGTGTCCTCGCGACGGACCAGGTCCTCGGCAGCCACACCGCACTTGCGGGCAAAGCCCTGGGCGGCCTTGGTGGCGTTACCGTCAGCGTCGAACGCGATGTTTGCCGCGGGGCCGCGCTTGACCTCGTGAACCTCGTCGGTCGCGGTGGCGACGTCGGCAACGAGCGCAGCCAGGCGGCGCGGGCTCGAGATCACGCGGACCTCGCCGTGGGCCAGACCGGCCTCGTCGAGACCCTTGGCGATCATGGTGCCAAGCTGCTTGACGGCATTGTTCAGCGGTGCAGAGGGCATTTCCTCCGTACCGATCTCAAACAGGAAATCCTTAGCGTCTGCCATGGCTTACGCCACCTCGCCTTCCTGGTCGGCATTCTCGTTGACTCCGGCGACCTCGGCCATGTAGGCCTCGCAGCACGCCTTGGCGACGGCGCGGACGCGCAGGATGTAGTTGGCACGCTCGACTGCGGACAGAGCGCCGCGGGCATCGAGCAGGTTGAAAGCGTGGCTGCACTTCATGACGCAGTCATATGCCGGCAGCGGCAGCTTGCGCTCTAGACAGGAATGGCACTCGGCCTCGTAGTCGTCAAACTTCTGACGCATCATCTCGACGTTGGCGACCTCAAAGTTGTAGGCACTGAACTCGCGCTCGTTCTCGAGGAACACGTCGCCATAGGTCATGGGCGTGCCGTCGGGCAGGTAGCTCCACACCAGGTCGTAGACCGAGTTGACGCCCTGGGCGTACATGGCGATGCGCTCCAGACCGTAGGTGATCTCGACGGGCACGGGGTCGACCTCGATACCGCCCACCTGCTGGAAGTACGTAAACTGCGTGACTTCCATGCCGTTGAGCCAGACCTCCCAGCCAAGGCCCCAGGCGCCGAGCGTCGGGCTCTCCCAGTCGTCCTCGACAAAGCGGACGTCATGGTCGTTGGGGTCCAGACCGATAGCGGCAAGAGACCCCAGGTAAAGCTCCTGGGCGTTGACCGGAGAGGGCTTGATGAGCACCTGGAACTGATAGTAGTGCTGCATGCGGTTGGGGTTCTCGCCATAGCGGCCGTCGGCGGGACGGCGGCAGGGCTGCGCATAGCAGGTGCGCCACTCGGCGGGACCGAGCGAGCGCAGCGTGGTCGCGGTATGGAAGGTACCGGCACCGACCTCGGAGTCATAGGGCTGCATAATGACGCAGCCCTGCTCGCCCCAGTACTGCTGGAGGCGCAGGATGATGTCTTGGAAGGAAAGCGATGAAGCGTTCATGCCTCTAATATCCCCTCGTCGAAACGATTACACGGTTAGGTACTGTACTATAGCGGTTTTTAGTCGATAGCGCCGATGCGGTTGAGCGGCCAGTAGCGCACGAGTGCCACGGCGATCAAATCAGAGCGATCGACGGGACCAAAGTAGCGTGAGTCGGCAGAGTTTTCGCGGTTGTCGCCCATCACCCACACACAGTCGTCAGGGACGGTGTAGGGATAGCTCACCTGAGCGCCGGGGGCTTGGACCGAAAGCGGCCAGCTCATGCCAGTCGTATAGTCCTCATCGAGCGCCTGGCCGTCAACGACGACCTTGCCGTCCTGCAGATCGACCGTCTGACCGGCCGTGGCGATGACGCGCTTTACCAGCACGTCATGCTCGGACGTGGCATCGGGGTTGTGGAACACCACGATATCGCCCTGTTTGACAGGCTGGCCGAGCTCAAGGCTCACCTTTTGCGCCAGGATCTGGTCTCCGATCTCGATCGTGGACTCCATGGAACCGGTAGGCACCACAAAGGGTTCGACCACAAACGAGCGAATCAAGAAGGTGGCGACCAGTGCGATCGCGATGACCGCGATCCACTCAAAAGCGCCCCTCAACGCGGAATGTTGCGTAGGAACCATACTCACTCCTCGCTCTGCGAATACGAAGCGTCAAGAATCTCCTGCGCGTAAGCGCGCTCCTCGGGCGTGAGCCGCGCTGTCTCGATCAGATCGGGACGCCAGCAGCAGGTGCGCTCGATGGCGTTCTTGCGACGCCAGGCATCGACCTTGGCGTGATCGCCGCTCACAAGCACCGGCGGCACGCCCTCGCCGTTGAACTCGGCGGGGCGGGTGTACTGCGCGTACTCGAGCAGTCCTCCGTCCTCGGCGGTCGAGAATGACTCGTCGACGTTGCTCATTTCGTCACCAAGGGCGCCGGGAATCAGGCGTACGACGGCATCGGCAACGACCATAGCGGGAAGCTCGCCGCCCGTGAGCACGTAGTCGCCGATCGACAGACGCTCATCGGCATACGCATACGCGCGCTCGTCGACGCCCTCGTAGCGACTGCACACAAACAGCAGGCGCTCGCTTTTGAGCAGGCGCTCGGCCACATGCTGCGTAAAAGGCTCGCCACAGGGGGTAAAGAACACCACAGTGGGCTTGGGACCCTCTGCGCCAATGGCCTCGATGGCCTCTGCGATAGGCTCGACCTTCATGAGCATGCCCTGCCCGCCGCCGTACGGCTCGTCATCGACGGTACGATGGCGGTCGTGCGTCCAGTCGCGCAGGTTATACGCCTTAAAATCAAAAAAGCCGGCCTTGCGGGCGCGGCCCAAAATCGACGTGGACATGACGGGCTCAAACATCTCCGGAAAGACCGAAAGGGTCTCAATCAGCATGCTGTCCTCCCTACTTGTCCATATCGATCAAGCCGTCCATAACGTGGACGGAAATTGTTCCTGTGTCGGGAAGATCGAGCACAACCTGCTCGATTACGGGAATCAGCACCTCGCCGTACCGATCGCCCTCGACAACCCAAACATCGTTGGCGGGCGTCGACATGATCTCGACAATCGTGCCGAGCGAACCAAAGCGCTCGTCGACCACCTCGCGACCCATGAG
>USJB01000071.1 GCA_900554905.1 uncultured Collinsella sp.
ACGGCTGCGGTTGCCGGTTTCTACCACCTGGGCTTTGGTCTGGGTGCCTACGTGCTGCCGATCGTCATTTTGCTGTTTGCCGCCACGCTCTTTTTAGGCGAGGACTCGCCGCTCAACATTCGCTCGGTCGCGGGCGGAGCCGTGGTCTTTATCGCCGTCGTCTCCATTCTTTCGCTGATGGTGCCGGGTACGAGCGACTCGTGTGACCTTATGTTCACGCCGCAAAACCTGTCCGCCTCGGGTGGCTACATCGGTGCGTTTATTGCGAGCGCGCTGCAGAATGCCCTGGGTAAGCCTATCGCGATGGTGGTCCTGTTGGGTCTGGCCGTCGTTGGTTTTGTCATCATTGGCTTTTCGGTGGGTGGCGTGCTGCGCTCTGCCCGCGATCGTGCGGCCGATTTTGCCGAGCGCCGTCGTGCCGACGTCAACGCGAGCCCGTGGGGTGACGACGAAGCCCTGTCGGTGCCCGGCGTTGCCCGTCCGCACCTGAGCATTCTTCGTCAAAAGGGCTCCGATGCTGCCGTGACCACGGTTATGGGCAACGATGTGGACCCGGTTTTGGACGATGACGACGAGGACGAGAATCCGTTTGTCGACGTATCCGATGCCGTGGAGGCCGAGCGCGCTAAGACGACGCTGCTGCCGCGTCGCCATGCCAAGAAGGGCAAGGCTGCGCCTAAGCTCAATACGAGCGAGCCCGACCCGTCCTGGTCCGATAGCGAGATTGAGCTTACCGAGGGCGATGACGGGGACGACGAGGCTCCGATTGAGACCGCAAAGACAACTTTGCTGCCGCGTCGCCATGCAAAGCGCGACCAGGTAACCGGCCAGCTTTCGATGGAAGACGACCCCGATAAGATTGACGAGTCCGAGCCGCCGTTTGCCGTGAATCCTGTCTCGGCAGCTCCGCAGATTCCCGACTTCTTGAAGCATCCCAAGGTTGCCGATACGGCTGTCGCGGGCGCTGCCGAGGCTCCTACTTCTAGCGATGGGGGAGCGGTCAATGCCCCCGCGGATAACGAGGGCGAAGAAGAGGATGGCCTTAAGCTTCCGCCACTCGAAATCCTGCATGCCAACCCGCAGTCGGCGTCCTCCGCGTCTTCTGACAAGGAGCTGGAACAGACTGCCGAGTCGCTTCAGTCCACGTTGCTTGAGTTTGGCCGCAGTGCCCGCGTGGTCGGCTGGATCGCCGGCCCCACGGTGACGACCTTTAAGCTGCAACCTGGCGAGGGCGAGCGCGTGAGCAAGATTTCGAGTCTTGAGGATGACATCGCGCTGTCGCTTGCTGCCCAGTCCGTGCGTATTTTTGCTCCGATTCCCGGCACCTCGCTCGTGGGTATCGAGATCCCCAATCGCAAGCGTCAGAACGTCAACTTGGGCGACGTGCTGCCCTATGTGAAGGGCGGTCCGCTTGAGCTCGCAATCGGGCGCGATGCCGAGGGCACGCCGGTCGTCGCCGACCTTGCCAAGATGCCCCACCTGCTGATCGCCGGTACCACGGGTTCCGGTAAGTCGGTCATGATCAACTCCATCATCACGACTCTGCTCATGCGCGCCCTTCCCGAGGACGTTCGCCTGATCATGGTCGACCCCAAGCGCGTCGAGCTTGCGGGCTATAACGGTCTGCCGCATCTTTACGTGCCTGTAGTGACCGAGCCCAAGCAGGCCGCGAGCGCTCTGCAATGGGCCGTGTCCGAGATGGAGCGTCGCCTGAAGGTCTTCGAGCGCCTTAACGTACGCAAGATCTCGACCTATAACGAAAAGCAGGCCGCCGGCGAGTTTGAGCATTACGACAACCCGCCGCAAAAGATGCCCTACCTGGTCATCATCATTGACGAGCTCTCGGACCTGATGATGGTCGCCGGTAAGGATGTCGAGGCCTCGATCGTGCGTATCGCCCAGCTGGGCCGTGCCGCCGGTATTCATCTTATCGTGGCCACGCAGCGCCCCAGTTCCAATGTGGTGACGGGCCTCATCAAGGCCAACATCACCAACCGCATCGCCTTTAACGTCGCCACGGGCATCGACTCGCGCGTCATCATCGACCAGATGGGTGCCGAAAAGCTCACCGGTTTGGGCGACATGCTGTTCTCCAAGGTCGACTGGGGCAAGCCCCGCCGTATCCAGGGCTGCTTTGTCTCGGATGACGAAATCAACGAGATTGTCGAGTTCGTCAAGTCGCAGAGCGAGCCCGACTACCACGAGGAGATCCTGTCTGCCGTGGCGCCCGCTTCCATGTCCATGGCGTGTGGCGGCGGCATTGTCCGTACCGGAGTCGCCGAGCCGCAAGACGATGATCCGCTCATCTGGGAAGCCGCCCATATTGTGGTGGATTCGCAGCTTGGCTCCACATCTGGCCTGCAACGCCGCCTGAAGGTTGGCTATGCGCGTGCCGGGCGTATTATGGATATGCTGGAAGAAAAGGGTGTCGTCGGACCGCCCGACGGTTCCAAGCCGCGCGAGGTCCTACTGGATGAAGAAGGCCTTGCCGCGCTGGAATCCGTCGACGCAGAGATGGCACGTGAAGATCGTGAGTTTGGAGGATTCTGATGGCTGCACGCTTTGGTGACATGCTGCTCGAGCAGCGTCGCCGAATGGGCCTTTCCATTCAGCAGGTCGCCAACACCATCAAAATCAGGCCGCAGATCATCGAGTTTTTCGAGACCGGTAACTTTGCTTCGATGCCGCCGCGCGGCTATGCGCAGGGCATGATTTCGAGCTATGCGCGCTTTTTGGGCCTCAATCCGCGCGAGGTCGTCAATGCCTACTTTGACGACCTGATGGCATACGAACGCGAGACGTCGCAGCAGGGCGGTCGTTTTCAGGATGCCGCCGGCTACGTCAATTCGCGTTCCTCGGTCGATAACGGGCGCTTCCTGATGGTTCAGGGCGGTCGTTCGACTCGCTATGGACAGCGTCCTCAGCAGGCCGGTTATATTACTGAGACGGGTTCGGGCGAGGAGATTCGCTCACAGCGTGACCGGTTCCGCAGTACGCCGATGCCCGAGGACCGTGCACTTCCCGCTGCTCGCGGCGTGGCGCGTGACCCTCGTGCCGGCTACGGCGACGGCGGCTATTCCGATCGCGGTTACCGTGGTGTCTCTATGGGACGCTCTCGCGGTGGCTATGCGGATGCCGATACCACGCAGGTGACGCCGCGTCTTCGCTCTCAATCACAGCCGTATGGCCAGCGCTCTTCGGCTCCGCGTTCGGGCCAGCGTGGCTATCAAGGCCGCGGTGAACTTGCGCCCCGCTCGGGTCAGCGCAGCCTTCAGGGCCAGGGTGGCTATCGCGGCCGTTCCGATAGCAATCGTGGTCGTATGCCTCAGGGAGGCGGCCGCAACAGTTCCAGTCGTGGACGCGGCGGATCACGTACTCCTCAAAACAACGGGCTCGATCCACGTATCGTCTACGCCGGCATCGGTGCCGTGGTGTTGCTGCTGATTGTGCTCATCGTGGTGCTTCTGCGCGGCTGCGCATCTTCGGCGCCCGAGAACACGCCCGAGACGCCCGCTGCTACCAAGACGACGACCAAGAAGTCTTCTAAGAAGACCGAAACGGTCGACGAGGACGAAGACACCGATGAGGCGACGGATGAGTCGACTGATTCGGACGCTACCAAGACGACGGCAAAGAAGGAAGTTAACGCGGTCACGAAGGTCAAAGTCTCCGTTGCCAAGGGAAAGACCGCGTGGATTGAGGTCAAGGTCGACGGCAAGTCGGTCTATGGCGCTCAGGCGACCGGTCCCTTTGAGCAGGAATACACGCCCGAGTCCTCGATCGAGATCACCACGTCCAAGCCTTCCGATGTCACCGTTACCAAGAACGGTGAAAAGGTCCGTTACGATACCAAGACCTCGGGCGTGGCGCGTGTGACGATCACCGTTCCCAAGAAGGAGACGTCTGATTCCGAGAATGGTGAAAGTTCTGATGGTACCGACACCACCGATGGTACCGATACCACCGACGGTACCGATGCCCAGTCCACGGATGGCGCCGATACCGCAACTGACGGTCAGACACCCACCGATTCTACCGACAATTCGTACGATAGCTACTAGGCCGCTCGTACGCGAAAGGAAACATCATGGCTAAAGATTCCAGCTTCGACGTCGTGTCCGAGGTCAACATGCAAGAGGTCGACAACGCCTTCCAGCAGACCACGCGCGAGATTTCCCAGCGCTATGACCTTAAGGATTCCGGCGCCACGATCGAGCTTTCGAAGGGCGACAAGCTCTTTACGATCAACGCCCCGGCCGACTTTGTCTCCAAGCAGATTGTCGACGTGCTGAGCTCCAAGCTCATCAAGCGCGGCATTGACCTCAAGGCTGTCTCGTGGGATGCTCCGCAGGCGGCATCGGGCGGTACCGTGCGCGTGCTCGGCCACATCGTCGAGGGTATCGACCAGACGACTGCCAAGAAGATCAATAAGGACATCAAGGATCAGAAGCTTAAGGTCAAGGTGACGATTGAGGCCGACAAACTGCGTGTTTCCTCTGCTTCCAAGGATGCGCTGCAGACCGTGATCCAGTTCCTGCGCGACCAGGACTACGGCCAGCCGCTGCAGTTCACCAACTACCGCTAATTCTTTCGAAAGGACCGCTCTCCAACATGGATACTCCGTTGGGCTCCGTACTCTATATCACCCTCGGGTGCGCCAAGAACGAGGTCGATACCGACCGTATGCGTTCGCTGCTGTCCGCCGCAGGCTACGAGGAGGCATTCGATCCACAGGATGCCGATATCGCCATCGTCAATACTTGCTCGTTCCTCGCCTCCGCAACGTCCGAGAGCATCGAGACCACGCTCGAGCTCGCCAATGAGGTTCAGGACGGCGTTCGTTCTTGCCCCATCGTCATGTGCGGCTGCGTGCCGTCGCGCTATGGCGATGACCTGCCTGACGAGCTGCCCGAGGTCGCTGCCTTTGTGAAGGCCGACGAGGAAGACGGCATCGTGGCGGTCATCGATGGCGTGCTGGGTGTCGAGCGTGAGATTGCAGCCTATATCCCGCAGGTCAAGCGTACCGTCGAGGGTGCGGTTGCCTACGTCAAGATTTCCGATGGCTGCAATCGTTTTTGCAGCTTCTGCATGATTCCCTACATCCGCGGCCGCTATCATTCGCGCAATGCCGAGAGCATCATCTCCGAGGTGCGCGACCTGGTTGCCGGCGGTGTGCGCGAGATCGTGCTGATCGGCCAGGACACGGGCATCTGGGGTACTGACTTTGCGGATGAGGGCGTCTCCGAGGGCTCGCCGCGCAATCTGGCGCAGCTGCTGCAGGCCGTTGCTGAGGCGGTGCGTCCTCATAACGTGTGGGTCCGCGTACTCTACCTGCAGCCCGAGGGCATGACCGACGAGCTTATCGAGACCATTCGCGATACGCCCGAGGTGCTGCCCTATATCGATATCCCCGTTCAGCACTGCGACGCGCGCATCCTCAAGGCTATGCGCCGTTCTGGTTCTCGCCAGGAGCTCGAGGACCTGTTCCGCGATCTGCGTGAGCGTATCCCCGGCATCGTGATCCGTTCCACGGCCATGGTCGGCTTCCCGACCGAGACCGACGACGAGTTCCGCGACCTTATCGACTTTATGGACACCGTCGGCTTTGACTACACGAGCGTCTTTGCCTACTCGCAGGAGGAGGGCAGCCTGGCCGCTAAGATGGAGGGTCAGGTCGATGAGGAGGTTAAGCTTGAGCGTGCCCAGGAGGCCATGGACCTAGCCGAGTCGCTCGGTTTTGCCGCCACGGCGGCCCATGTGGGCGAGCGCGCCCAGGTGATTGTCGACGGCATCGAGGAGACCGAGGACGGTGCCGAGCTCATCGGACATGCCTGGTTCCAGGCGCCCGATTCCGATGGCGCGGTCCACTTGGACGCCAGCGAGGCGTCCGTGGGCGATATTCTGACTGTCGAGTTTACCGATAGCTTCTGCTATGAGCTTATCGGCCATGTTGTGGAGTAGGAGAGCATCGTGGCAAACGAGAGCAATAAGGAACTGACGAGTGTTTGGACGCCCGCCAACATCGTGACGTGCGTTCGCATCGTCTTTATCCCGGTGTTCATGATCGTGTCGGCGCTTTCTCACACGAGTGTTGCCGGTACGGATTGGAGCACCTTCGACGGCCCGCTCGCCGCCGCTGCCTTCATTCTGTATGTGATCCTGTCGTGCACCGATAAGGTTGACGGTTATCTGGCGCGCTCGCGCAACGAGATCACCGACTTCGGTAAATTCTTGGACCCCATCGCCGATAAGCTGCTCGTGTTCTCGGCCCTGCTGCTGTTCTTGGATTTTGGCGCGGTGACCGTGTGGTCGGTGTTCATTATCCTGTTCCGCGAGCTTCTGGTGAGCGCCCTGCGCATGGTCGCGAGTGCGGCCGGTGTGGTCGTTGCGGCCGATAAGCTCGGCAAGTACAAGACGGCAACCACGATGGTCTCCATCTGCGGCTATCTGTGCGTCTTTGCGATGGCCGGCCTCCAGTTGGGGCCTGCGGAGCTGTTGCTCGGTCTCTATGGCGTCTCACGCTTCCTGTACGCCGTGGCCGTTATCCTGACCGTTATCTCGGGCGCTCAGTACTTCTGGAACTGCCGCAAGATCGTCTTTTCGGTCTAGGTCCTGGTGGGCATGACGAAATCATTTGAGCAGATTGCCGCGCACAATGAAGAGCTCGCAGCCGATATCGTCGAGCGTACAAGCGTTCGTGGTGTGACGGTTTCGACGGCTGAATCTCTAACAGCGGGCATGATCGCCT
>USJB01000072.1 GCA_900554905.1 uncultured Collinsella sp.
CGGAAATGTGGGTATTTTAGGATACGCCCGGCGGCGTGGTCTGTTGACGACACAGCTAACGCCACGTATCCTATCGAACTGCGTGTTTCGTAGGGGGATGCTGACCCCTCGATTCAAGCCGTTGCACTTTACAGAAAGCTGGAATCATTCGAGAAGGAGTACGCTTTGCCTACTATTAACCAGCTGGTTCGCCAGGGCCGTCGTTCCGTGCCCAAGAAGTCCAAGAACGCTGCTCTGCAGCACAACTCCCAGAAGCGCGGCGTGTGCACCCGTGTCTTCACCACGAGCCCCAAGAAGCCGAACTCGGCTCTTCGTAAGGTTGCCCGTGTTCGCCTCGTCAACGGCATCGAAGTTACTGCTTACATCCCGGGTGAGGGCCACAACCTGCAGGAGCACTCCATCGTGCTCGTCCGCGGCGGTCGTGTCCGTGACCTCCCTGGTGTCCGTTATCACGTCATCCGTGGCGCCTACGACGCTGCTCCGGTCCAGAACCGTATGCAGGCCCGTTCCAAGTACGGTGCTAAGCGCCCCAAGGCTAAATAAGCCAGATAACGTTTTGATACTTTCGCCGTGTGCCGCCTAAGCGCCGCACGGTAGACACTTAAGGAGATTTCACATGCCGCGTCGTGCAGCAGCTAATCGTCGTGAGGTTCAGCCTGACGCCGTTTACAACAACCGCCTGGTGACTCAGCTCATCAACAAGGTCCTTCTTGACGGCAAGAAGGCCACCGCTGAGCGCATCGTTTACACCGCTTTCGAGATCGTTGCCGAGAAGTCCGAGGGTGGCGACGCTCTCGCTACCTTCAAGAAGGCTATGGACAACGTCAAGCCCACGCTCGAGGTTAAGCCCAAGCGTGTCGGTGGCGCTACCTATCAGGTCCCGATGGAGGTCAACTCCCGTCGTTCCACCGCTCTGGGTATCCGCTGGATCGTCAACTTCTCCCGCGCTCGCAAGGAGAAGACCATGGCCGAGCGTCTCGCCAACGAGATCCTCGACGCTTCCAACGGCCTGGGCGCTTCCGTCAAGAAGCGTGAGGACGTCTTCAAGATGGCCGAGGCCAACCGCGCGTTCTCTCACTATCGTTGGTAAGTTAAGGTAAGGAACTAACATGGCTAAGCCTAAGTACAAGCTTTCCGATACCCGTAACATCGGCATCATGGCTCACATCGATGCCGGTAAGACCACCACGACCGAGCGTATTCTTTACTACACCGGTAAGACCCACAAGATCGGTGAGGTCCATGAGGGCGCTGCCACCATGGACTGGATGGTTCAGGAGCAGGAGCGCGGCGTAACCATTACCTCCGCTGCTACCACCTGCTTCTGGAACAAGGACGGTAAGGACTACCGCATCCAGATCATCGACACCCCGGGCCACGTTGACTTCACCGCCGAGGTCGAGCGCTGCCTGCGCGTCCTCGATGGCGCTGTCGCCGTCTTCGACGCCGTTGCCGGCGTTCAGCCCCAGTCTGAGACCGTTTGGCGTCAGGCTTCTACCTTCAACGTCCCCCGCATCGCCTTCATCAACAAGTATGACCGCGTGGGCGCTGACTTCTTCAACGCTATCGAGACCATGAAGGATCGTCTCGACGCCAACGCTGTGGCCGCTCAGGTCCCGATGGGCGCCGAGGACAACTTCTGGGGCGTCATCGACCTGGTCACCATGACTGCATGGGACTTCAAGGCCGACGAGAAGGGTATGACCTACCCCGAGCCGATGGACGAGATCCCGGCTGAGTTCGCCGACATCGCTGCCACCAAGCGCGAGGAGCTCCTCGACGCTGCTGCCAGCTTTGACGATGAGCTCATGGAGAAGATCCTCATGGAGGAGGACTTCACCGTCGAGGAGCTCAAGGCTGCTCTGCGCAAGGGCGTTCTGGCCAACGAGCTCAACCTCGTCTTCGTGGGCTCCGCCTACAAGAACAAGGGCGTTCAGGAGCTGCTCGACGCTGTCGTCGACTACCTGCCCAGCCCGCTTGACGTTGAGGCCGTCACCGGTACCGATCCGGACACCGGCGAGGAGATCCAGCGTCATCCTTCCTTCGACGAGCCCTTCTCCGGCCTGGTCTTCAAGATCATGACCGACCCGTTCGTCGGTAAGCTCACCTACGTCCGCGTTTACTCCGGCCGCGCCGAGTCCGGCTCCTACGTTGTCAACGCTTCCAACGGTCAGCGCGAGCGCCTCGGCCGCATCCTCGAGATGAACGCCGCCGAGCGTATCGACCGTGACGACGCTGCCGCCGGTGACATCGTCGCTTGCGTCGGCTTTAAGAACTCCACCACCGGTGACACCCTGTGCGCCGAGGGTAAGGAGATCGTCCTCGAGAAGATCGAGTTCGCTAAGCCCGTTATCGACGTTGCCATCGAGCCCAAGACCAAGGCTGAGCAGGACAAGATGTCCCTGGCTCTGACCAAGCTCGCCGAGGAGGACCCGACCTTCCAGGTGTCCACCAACCACGAGACCGGCCAGACCATCATCGCCGGCATGGGCGAGCTGCACCTGGAGATCATCGTGGACCGTCTGCTCCGCGAGTTCAAGGTTGACGCTAACGTTGGTAAGCCCCAGGTTGCCTACCGCGAGACCGCTGGTCACGACGTCGAGAAGGCTGAGGGCAAGTTCGTCCGTCAGTCCGGTGGTCGCGGTCAGTACGGCCACGCCGTCATCAAGCTCGAGAAGATGGAGGAGGGCTTCGGCTACGAGTTCGTCAACGCTATCGTCGGCGGTGTCGTGCCCAAGGAGTACATCCCGTCCATCGACAAGGGCATCCAGGAGGCCCTGAACACCGGTGTTATCGCCGGCTTCCCGGTCCTCGACGTTAAGGTCACCCTGTTCGACGGTTCTTACCACGAGGTCGACTCCTCCGAGGCCGCCTTCAAGATCGCCGGTTCCATGGCTATCAAGGACGCCCTCAAGAAGTCCGATCCGCAGCTGCTCGAGCCGATCATGGCTGTCGAGGTCGAGACCCCCGAGCAGTACATGGGCGACGTTATGGGCAACCTCTCCGGTCGCCGCGGCAAGATCGAGGGCATGGAGGATCGCAAGAACAGCAAGCTCATCCGTGCCAAGGTGCCGCTGGGCGAGATGTTCGGTTACGCTACCGACCTTCGCTCCCAGACCCAGGGCCGTGCATCCTACACGATGCAGTTCGACTCTTATGAGCCCGCGCCCAAGTCCATCGTGGACGAGGTCATGAGCAAGAACGCCTAAGTTCGAGCTCTCTGTTACGTAATCCTGCGAGAACATCTCTCGCACTCTTTGGAGGTTTAAGTTGGCTACCCAGAAGATCCGCATTCGCCTCAAGGGCTATGATCACGAGGTCGTCGATCAGTCCGCGAAGCTCATCGTCGAGACCGCTCAGAAGACCGGCGCTCGCGTTTCCGGTCCTGTCCCCCTGCCCACCGAGCGTAACCTGTACACGGTTATCCGCTCGCCGCACGTGAACAAGGACTCCCGTGAGCAGTTCGAGATGCGCACCCACAAGCGCCTCATCGACATCCTCGACCCCACCTCGGGCACCGTTGATTCGCTCATGCGTCTCGACCTCCCCGCTGGCGTCGACATCGACATCAAGCTCTAAGCGATATCGCTCATAGCTTACAGAGCCCCGCTGCCATTACGGTAGTGGGGCTCTTTTGTTTTGAATAATGGTTTGGACTGCCGGGCATTGCTGCCGAGTAGGTGGCTGCAGCGCCCTATTCGCTCAAAGGACGCAGCGATGCCTCCTCAAAATGGAAGGATCGCAAGCCGCCTTCCGTTTCGATACACGCGCGACCAAAGGCATCGACGGTTTTAAAGACGCCTCGCGCCATCTCGTCTCCAGCGGGGGAGCGAGCGATAACGTGCTCCCCGATCCAATTGAGGTGAGCGATATATTCGTCGTGGACGGGCGCGAGCGGACCGGCGTCTTCTTCCTTGGCGTTGAGGCGCTCTGCCCAGGTATCTACAGCGTCTATAACTGCGTGATAGACCTCATCGAGGAGCATGTCGACGGCGGGAACGCTCTCGTTGAGGTCCGAGAGGCCAATTGCCGCCAGGCCGCCATCGGGCACCTCTTGGGGCGTGTAGTTTACGTTGACACCAATGCCGCAGACGGCGAAAGGTTTGCCTTCGTTATCGCGTGCGGCCTCGACCAGAATGCCGCCGAGTTTGCGTCCTCGCGCGACCAGGTCGTTGGGCCATTTGAGGCCAATCTCGTTTGCAAGACCCTGCTTTTCGAGCGCCTCGAGCACCGCTAGGCCGCTGACGGCGGCAAGACCAGAGTACTTTGCAGGATTAACGCATGGACGCAGGACAATCGAAAGCAATAGGTTGCCGGCGGTTGAATCCCACTTGTGGCCGCGCCGGCCGCGTCCTGCCGTTTGCGCGCGGGCGGCAAGTCCTGTGCCGTGCGGCGCTCCTTGTTTTCCTGCTTCGAGCAGGTCATCGTTGGTCGATCCGGTTACGTCGACAATCGTTAATTGGGCATCCATAGCGGCTGCTACCTCCTTAATGAATAAGTGAATAACGCAATGGTGTCGTGAGGCAGACACAATGTGAAGCCTTTGTCGCATTTGGACAATTTAATGTTAACACGTCAACAATGACTGAAATGCGCTATCCTCTCTTGGTCGATGTAAACACGTCAACAACTCAAAGGAGGTTAGTGATGGGTTTCACGATACTGGGAACGGGCTCGGCGCTTCCCGAGCGCAGCGTATCCAACGACGAGCTGTCCGAGTTCCTGGACACCTCGGATGAGTGGATTTTTACTCGCACCGGTATCAAGAGCCGCCACGTCTGCACCACCGAGTCACTTGACGACCTTGCCGTAGCGGCGAGTGAGCGGGCACTCCAGGTGTCCGGAATCGACGCGAGCCAGCTGGATCTTATCGTCTGTTCGACGACGACGGGCGATCATCTCGTTCCTGCCGAAGCGTGCGCCGTTGCTGAGCGCCTGGGTGCCACATGTCCTGCCTTCGACGTTTCGGCGGCTTGTGCCGGCTTCGTATTTGCGCTCGATGTCGCCGAGGGCTATATCGCCCGCGGTCGCGCCGAGCGCGTGCTTGTCGTTGCTGCCGAGCAGATGACGCGCGCGCTCGACTGGACCGACCGTGCCACGTGCGTGCTCTTTGGCGATGGGGCAGGCGCCGCAGTGATTGAGGCTGGGGGAGACAGTCCCCTTGCCGTTGAGCTTTCGACGGCGCCCGACGTCGAGACGTTGCGCGTTCCCGGTCTGGTCGGCACCTCGCCGTTTAAGGACTCCGCAGATAGCGCGAGCGTGCTGTCCATGAATGGTCGCCGCGTGTTCAAGTTCGGCGTCAACGCCATCTGCGACACGGTCCATAAGCTTGCGATCGATGCGGGCATTTTGGTCGAAGACATCGATCATTTTGTATTCCATCAGGCTAACGAACGAATCCTGAGCCAGGCGGTCAAGCGCCTGGGCGTGCCGGACGAGCGCGTGGCTCGCACGTTGCGCGAGACCGGCAACATTTCGAGCGCCTGCATTCCCTTTGCGCTTGACCGGCTGGCACGTACCGACGCACTGAATGAGGACGACACCATCGCCCTCGTTGGATTTGGCGCCGGCCTGGATATAGGTGGCTATCTGCTTCGTTGGAAGTAGTCGCACATAGGAAATAAAAACGCCCATAGGGCACAAACAAAGGAGAACTACCATGGCAGATCAGAAGACCTTCGAGCGCGTTTGCGACGTTATCCGCGAGACCGCTGGCCTTGACGACGTCGAGATGAAGCCCGAGTCCACGCTCGAGGAGATTGGCCTCGACAGCCTGGGCACCGTCGAGATCCTCGTTGCCGTCGAGGACGAGTTTGGCATCCAGCTCGATACCGAGGAGAACCCCAAGACGGTCGGCGAGTTCGCCGATACGGTCGAGGCGGCATTGGAGAAGTAGAGATGCTCAAGACTCCTCTCTGCGAGCTGCTCGGCATCGAAAAGCCCGTGTTCCAGGGCGGCATGGCCTGGATTGCCGATGCTTCGCTTGCCTCGGCCGTGTCCGAGGCCGGCGGGTTGGGAATCATCGCGGCCATGAATGCCGACGCCAACTGGCTGCGCGATCAGATTCACGAGCTGCGCACCAAGACGGATAAGCCTTTTGGCGTGAACGTCATGCTTATGAGCCCGTTTGCCGACGAGGTCGCACAGGTTGTGATCGACGAGCAAGTGCCGGTCGTCGTGACGGGCGCCGGCAATCCCGCCAAGTACATGAAGGCGTGGAACGAGGCGGGCATCAAGGTCATCCCGGTTGTTGCCTCGGTGGCGCTGGCGCGTCTCGTGGCGCGTCGCGGGGCCACCGCCGTGGTTGCCGAAGGCACCGAATCGGGTGGACATATTGGCGAGACGTCGACGATGGCGCTCGTTCCGCAGGTTGTCGACGCGGTCGATATCCCCGTTGTGGCAGCCGGCGGTATCGCGGATGGCCGCGGGGTGGCGGCCGCCTTTATGCTTGGCGCCGCTGGCGTCCAAGTGGGCACGCGTTTTCTCGTTGCCGATGAGTGTACCGTCTCCGAGCAATA
Organism: uncultured Collinsella sp.; assembly: GCA_900554905.1. Taxonomy (GTDB): domain Bacteria; phylum Actinomycetota; class Coriobacteriia; order Coriobacteriales; family Coriobacteriaceae; genus Collinsella. The sequence continues at coordinate 6,519 of USJB01000072.1, forward strand.
CAAAGAGCTGGTGCTCAAGGCGGGAGACACCTCGACGCGCGCGACTGGCCGTTCGACGGGACATCCGGTTCGCGCCCTCAAGAGCCCCTTCACCAACGCCTATGCCAAGAGCGAGGGTTCCGGCGCGAGTGCCGAGGAGCTCGGTGCTATGGGAACCGGTGCGCTGCGTAAGGCCGCCAAGGACGGCAACTACGAAGAGGGTTCGTTTTTGTGTGGACAG
>USJB01000073.1 GCA_900554905.1 uncultured Collinsella sp.
AGGCTGCTGGCAGGCAATGGTGCAATCGGCATCGACAAACTCAAAGCCCAACTCGCGCGCATAGTCCATCACACGGGCAAGCAGCACCATCGAATCGGCACCCTCGTAGGCGGGATCGGTGTCGGGGAATAGCTTGCCGATGTCTCCCCCGCGGCAGGCGCCCAGAATGGCGTCGGCCAAGGCGTGCGCGAGCACATCGGCATCCGAGTGGCCCAGCAGGCCGCGCTCGTAGGGAATGTCGACACCGCCGATGATACATCGACGCCCCTCCACCAAACGGTGGACGTCGTAGCCGTGGCCAATGCGCAGGTTACTGAACATGGGGAAGGTCCTCTCCCTCGGCCATGCGGCCGAGCAGAATCGCGGTTACGGGACGCAAGTCCTCGGGTACCGTCACCTTAAGGTTATCGCGTGGGCTCTGGACGCAGCGGACACGCCCGCCCATGCGCTCGACCAGCGACGAATCGTCCGTGCCGATAAAGCCCTCGGCAATCGCCGCGGCATGGGCGCGCTTCATAGCGTCGACACTAAAGATCTGCGGCGTCTGTGCAGCCCAATAGAGTTCGCGCGGCGGTGTCTCAACGATGTTATCGCCATCGACGATCTTGAGCGTGTCAATCGCGGGCTGACCGCACACGACACCGTCGAGCGAGCGGTCACCCATGAGCACGTCGATAGCGTGGTCGATGGCCTCGGTCGTAATGAGCGGACGAGCACCATCGTGAATGGCGACGTATTCAAAGCCTGCCGGTACCGCATGCACGCCGGCTCGGGTGGAATCCTGACGGGTATCGCCGGCATCGGCAAAGCTGATGGGCGTGTCATAGCCAAACGGGTCGATGGCCAGGCGGCGCATCTCGGCACGGCGCTCGACAGGACACACCACCACGATGTGGCCGACCTTGTCGCTCCGATCAAATGCGCGGATGGACCAGCTCATGAGCGGACAGCCCGCTACATTGACGAGTTGTTTGCCACCGGGGTTACCAAAGCGCTGGCCGCTGCCACCGGCAACGACCACGGCGCATACGGGCGCCATTATGCGTTCCCCTGTTTGGTGCCCTTCATGCGGTACAGCGAGTCCGCAAGAATGGCAGGGTTGTTAACGCCAAAGTCGCCTAGGCGCTCCGGGTCCTCGCTGATGTCATCCATGAGCTCCTGCAGCGAGCCGTACTCGTCGACAATCTTCTCGGCCACGCCGTCGCGCACGACGGACACGCGCGAAAGCGTGCGCAGGCCCAGCGGCGTCATGACGGAGTCCTCGTCCAGGTCGTCGTAGCCCAGAACCGCCGCCACATGCTGCGGATCGGACAAGTCCTTGGGCGTCATACGGGCAAGCTCAGCGCGAATTTTCTCGGCGTTTGCTTCGGAGGAGTCACTCGCGTAGTCGCGGATCATCAGGTCATACTCGGTATCCATACTGGAGCCGGCGAGCTGCTCGAGCTGCATCTGCACGAGCTTGCCCTGGTTGCCCAGCTTGACAATGCAATCCTTAAGCTCGGTCTTTGCCTGCTGCATGATCTCGAAGCTCGAGAAAATACCGGTAATGTCGGCGAGCGTAACGTAGTCGTCGAGCTCGAGGGCCGTCAGGCGCAGCAGGGAGCGATCGAGCGACTGACGGGTAGTCTGGAGCGTGGCGACGAGCTGGTTGACCGAGCTCATGATGGTGGTAACGGGCTGGATCTCGTAGCTCTTGCCGTGAACATACACGTTGACAACGGCACGACGGGCCGAGACCGAGATCACGATGGCATCCGTGAGCACCGACATGCGAGCGGCGGTGCGGTGACGCATACCTGTCTCGCTCGTGGCAAGCGAGGGATCGGGATTGAGGTGGAAGTTGGCGCGCAGGATCTGGGTGAGGTCGCCATCGATAACGATGGCGCCGTCCATCTTGGAAAGCTCGAACAGGCGGTTCGAGGTAAACGAAATGTTGAGCGGGAAGCCGTCGTTACCGGCAGCGAGCACGTTTTCGGTGTCGCCGACGCAGATAAGGGCGCCCAGGTGACCGGCGATGATCATGTCGAGGGCGGTGCGGATCGGCTGACCAGGTGCCGTCAGGCGGATGGCCTGTTCCATACGCTTTTGCAGCTCGTTCTTATCCAAGGCATCGCTCCCATCGTATACGCTCCATAAACGCTAAATAGTTTCTCACGGTTTGTCCCTGCGGCGCTTGCGAAATCCGATGCTTACAGAATGAGCGAACACAGCTGAGAGCCCAACCCAAATCAGCTGTTCATGTGGTAGCATCGGGATTCGCATAAATGAGGGAGTAGTCGCGTGATCGGGTTCGCCTCCGGTGGCGCGGCAAGTCAACACACTGGCCGATGCGGCCTGGCTTGCCTTAATGAACGAGACTCGTGGCTGTGCGCGCAACGCGTACGCCACGGGTCTTTTTTGTTACTCCCCCAAGAGGTACACGCGGGCTCGCCCGCAGAGAGGGAGCCAGACTATGGGACTCGCAGAGCTCGCGTTGCTCGCCGTTGGCCTTTCGATGGACGCCTTTGCCGTTTCCATCTGTAAGGGTCTCGGCATGAAAAAGATCAACCTTAAAGTCGCCGTGGTGCTCGGCCTGTTCTTTGGCGGCTTTCAGGCCGGCATGCCCGTAATCGGATGGGCGCTCGGCAGTCAATTCATGGGCATCATCGGACCCATCGACCACTGGATCGCCTTTATCCTTTTGGCCTTCATCGGCGGCAAGATGCTGTGGGAGGCCTTTACCGAGGACGAGGACGAGAGCGACAACAAGAATGCCGAGAAGATTGACCTGATAGAATACCTGGTTCTCGCCATTGCCACCTCGATTGACGCCCTGGCCGTAGGCATCTCGTTTGCGGCGCTCTCGGTTGACATCGTGCCCGCTGTATCGCTTATTGGCATCACAACCTTTATCCTCTCCATCGCCGGCGTGGCGATCGGCCATACCTTTGGCGCGCGCTACGAAAAGCCTGCCACCATCGTGGGCGGCGTCGTGCTCATCCTCATCGGCCTCAAGATTTTGCTGGAGCATCTGGGGATTTTGGCGCTGTAAAACACCCTTCAAAACTAAACGTCCGGATGAGGCCTCATGCAGAGTTTTGCATGAGGCCTTTTCATGCAGACTTTTGCATGTCATACTATGATGCAAAAGTCTGCACGTTAGGAGATCGCCGTGGATACCCTTCCCATCACCACACCGCGCCAAGCTGGCATCTACGTGCGCCAGGCACGCGAGGCTCAGGGTCTCACCCGTGCCGCCCTCGCTAATAAGGCCGGTGTTTCGGAGCGCCTGCTCGCATCGCTCGAGCTGGGAGATGCCACGGGCATTCGGCTCGACAAGCTGTTGACCGTCTTTAACGCACTCGGCATAGGTCTCTTTGCGCAAAGCGATAACGACTCCATCGCATCGCCCTCCGAACATCCGATGACGATAGCGGACCTCCCTATCGCGAACTCGAATGCCCTGCCAAAGCCAAGCGTAGGCAGACGACCCGCTCGACAAGGAACGCCAGCTTTCTATGGTGCCTTGCTGGCCCAAATCGCAGCCGAGCAAGGCCTTTCCGGCACTTCAGACCTCTCCTTTGGCTGTAAGGTTGTGAAATAAATGGCAGAAATGGAGCTTGCGACCCTCATTTGTGGCGAAATCGCCGGCACTCTCCGGCAAGACGAGCATGGACTCTGCAGCTTTGTATACGCCCCAACCTATCGCGGAGCACCGCTATCGTTAACAATGCCGCTTTCCAATCGCACATATGGCCATAACATCGTCCGTCCGTTCCTATTTGGCCTTTTGCCCGACAGCCAAGAGCAGCGTCGCGCTATTGCCGCCGAGCATGACGTTGCATCCAACAACCCCGTCGCCCTCTTGTGCCATATCGGTCTTGACTGCGCGGGGGCCGTTCAGTTTTGTCGAGCCGATCAATTAGATGCCGCCCACGGCAGGGTCTCAGCATACCGCCCGCTTACCAATTCTCAAATCGCTCACAAGCTCAAAGCAATTCGCGATGACGAAAGAGAGACATGGATGGGCTCCAACGAAAGCTGGTCCCTGGGCGGCAACCAAGGCAAATTTGCACTAGCTTGGCATGATGGACAATGGTGCGAATGTCTAGGGTCATCCCCCACTACCCATATCTTCAAAAATGGTGTCGTTGGGTTCAAACATCAGGCCTTAAACGAATTCGTCTGCATGAAAACAGCTCGGCGTGTTGGCATTCCAACTGCCAACGTCTCCTATTGCACATTTGAAGACGAAGCTGCGCTCGTCGTTGAACGGTACGACAGAATGGTCAATAGCAGCGGAAATATCGAAAGGCTGCATCAGGAGGACTTTTGCCAGGCACTCGGTGTATTGCCAACCCAGAAATACACCGCCGACGGAGGACCAACTACACGAGACATCCAAGAACGACTGATTAACACAGTCCCCCACCACATGAATCTTGTGCTTTTTACCTATATGTTGTTCTATAACGCCATTATCGGAGCGCCTGACGCACACGCTAAAAACTACTCGCTCATCCTAGGCAAAGGCACAAACGCGGCGCTCGCACCCATGTACGATGTCGCATCGGGCTTAGCATACGAACGTATGCGGCGAAAAGCGCGCCTTGCCATGAGCGTTGGCGGCGAAAATCGTGTGGGGCGCATCGGTCCAGGCGCTATCCGCCAATACCACGGTATGGGAGATCCCGCGCTGGAGGCGACGCTCACCGATGCCGGGCTATCCGAGAAGTTTTGCTTTGCAACCATGATGGACCTCGCCTACGAGGTGCCCATTTGCATGGAAGAGGTCATGGACGAATACGCCGACCTGCCCGGCATGGCGGACCTGCGCGAGCATATGCTCGGCCCCGTCTGCGAAAACTGCCAGCGCACCCTCGACCTCATCAAGGCGGATATGGGCTAGGTGTCCGTAATCTCCCATTTTCCAAAAGAAGAGAGGGGGCACCCGTCGCAAAAGCTCGGGTGCCCCCTCTCGTAATGTCATTTGCAATCCGCTAGCACGTGGCTCGGACTGCTGCTAGCGCAACCTTTACGCAGCGAGGCGCTTGAGGACGTCGATGAGCAGCTCGTAGAAGCGCTCGGCAGAAGCGAGCTCCATGCTCTCGTCCGGGGTGTGGACATCGGAGAGCGTCGGGCCCACGGCGATGGCGTCCAGGCCGTGCAGGGCCTCGGCAAACAGGCCGCACTCAAGGCCGGCGTGAATGGACTCGATTCGTAGCTCGGAGCCAAAGAGCTCGCGATAGCTCTCGACAAAGATGTCGCGGACCGGCGAATGCTCGGCATAGCTCCAGCCGGGATACTCGAACTCGAACTTGGCGTCGAAGCCCAGGACATCGGCCAGCGTCTGCAGACGGTCCTTGAACTCGTTCTGCAGTGAGGTGATCGAGGAGCGCGGGGACAGCATGATCTTGACTTGGTCGTCAGAGGTGGCAACCACGCCGATGTTGGAGGAAACCTCGACGGAGCCGTCGGTGGCGACGTTGCGGCGGATCACACCGTTGGGGGCAAGACGCAGAGCGCGAATAAGGGCAAGTGCGGACTTTTCGTCCATGGCCTCGACCTCAGTGTTGTCGGCAATCTCAACCGTGCAGGTAAAGCCGGGGTCGAAGACCTCGAGCTCGGCAGTAACGTCGGCGATGATGCCCTTTGCGATCTGGGCCGCGGCCTCGGCTGCAGCGTGGTCGGCGTAGACCAGCTCGGCCTTGCACTCACGGTTGATGGCGTTGTCCTTGGTGCCGCCGTTAAAGCTAACGATGGCGGGCTCGCCGGCAACCATCAGGCGGTCGATGATGCGGGCCATGATGAGGTTGCCGTTGCCGCGCTCCAGGTTAATATCGCTGCCGGAGTGACCGCCCAGCAGGCCGGAGATGTCGAGCGTGAGGGCGCTACCGGTCTTGTGCTCGCGCGCGATCGGGCAGGTGTAGGTAACGACGACACCGCCGGCGCAGCTGACGGTAGCAACGCCCTCTTCCTCGGAGTCAAGGTTAATCATGGTGCGGGCGCTAATCTGGGACTTGTCGAGCGTCTCGGCGCCAACCAGGCCAGTCTCCTCGTCGGTGGTGAACACGCACTCGAGGGCCGGATGAGCAATCGAATCGTCGTTGAGCACGGTGAGCATCAGAGCGACGGCGATACCGTTGTCGGCGCCCAGCGTGGTACCGTTAGCGGTGAGGACGCCATCCTTGACGACCAGGTCGATACCATCAGTCGTAAAGTCGTGCTCGACGGAGCCCAGCTTGTCGCACACCATGTCGATGTGGCCCTGCAGCATCACGGTCGGGGCATTCTCGGCGCCGGCAGATGCGGGCTTGCGAATGATGACGTTGTAGACCTCGTCCTGGTACACATCGAGACCGCGCTCCTTGGCAAACGCGACCAGGAAATCGCTGATGCCCTTCTCGTTGCCAGACCCACGGGGGATCGCGCTGACCTCCTCAAAGAAATGGAACAGCTGGGCGGGCTCGTAGCCGGTAATCTTGTAGTCCATGGTGCCTCCTTGGCGCAACTGGTTAGACAGTAAGACATGCGACTTGTATATTCCCAGACTTTGCGTGCATAAACCAGTCGAAAACGCCGAGCGCCCTCGCATCATCGGCTAACGGCGGACCGCATAGCGTAACGGTCACAACTTCGCAGCTCTACAAATCGAGGCGCCCTTGCCAGAGCGCCTCGATTGCACAGATCAAATTGTCGCCACACCCTACAGCGCGCCGGAACCGGCTTGCATCATGCCGCCGGGGCCCGAGGTCACGC
>USJB01000074.1 GCA_900554905.1 uncultured Collinsella sp.
TAAGGTATCAAACGGCTTCAACTTCGGTAATGTCAGCAATATATTCCGTATTTCCTCTCCGGCATTCACAAAATCGACACTACTTAAATATCCGGCGGCAAGCTGCTCCTGCATCTTGCGAGCCTGCTTCATCATCTGCTGCATGTTCATACCGGCCATAATGGCTCCTTTACGTGCGGCCACGCAACGAGCTGCAAGGGCAGCCGGAGCGCGGCGGGGCTTTCAAACTCAAAAATCGTACCACGGCGCGATGCCAGCGAGCGGGGCGGTCACGCTACCTCAGTCGATATACATGTCCTGGAGTGCAAGCCGCGCCCAAAGATTATGCAAAGTTGAATAATTCGCATCTGCATAATATTGAAAGCTAAATCTTGTAGAGCCGGAATCCGGCATTTTCTGCATCCAGCTAGATAACAAAATGCCGAACCGCTGCTCGAGGCGGCGCTCATGATGGCAGGGTATAATTTGATTGTCACAGACAGCAATTTGGAGGTGCCCCATGAATGCCCCCGACGTGCTCCAAAACATCCGCTCAAAACACCCCGTTGCATATGTGGTTCTCTATCTCTTTGTCGGCTGGGCATTACTGGTTATCATCACCCATGCTATAGCCTTTGGAGCAGAACTACTGATAGCCAGCTCGGACCAGCCCATCGTCAAATGGGAAGCGACCGATGAGTGCACCGACGGAACTCGAACCATTTACTACAACAGCCCGTCCCTCTACCAAGAGTTCAAGGTCAAGATAAAGGACTCCAAGATTGTCGATGCCGAACTAGGCGCTTTCTTGACAATCGGAGCAACCGTCAACGCCGAGCAAGTCGAGCACACGGACAGCCATGCGACGTATCGTATCGACCTCAGCATCCTAGGCCGACCGTCACGCATCTGCCTGCTCGAATGCGATATACGCGGCACCACGTTGCACATGTCCGAAATACAGATGCGCCCGGACAAGGGGTCCTCTTCTTGAGCAGTATACCCGCCTGCGCAGCTACTCCACCGGCTTGAAGATGGTGGCCTGACCGAAGACGCTGCGGATGAGGTCTTTGGCCTCGTCCTCGGTCTGCGGGATGCTCGGGGCTGCGCCCTGGTGGCCGAAGGGGCTGCCCGCGCCTGGGTTGGACTCCCAAGGGGCAGCGGGGGCGTCCTCCTCTTTGGGGGCAGCTACAGCGGACTTGGGCGCGGGCGTCGCACCCGGCACGTCGAACGGAGGCAGATCGTCCCCGCTCGCATCGCCAGCGAAGCCGCCGACCATAGCGTCGTCGTAGGGCACCTGCTCGGATTCCCACGGTGCAGACTGCGCAGACGGCTGAGCCTTGGGAGCGGCAGAGCGCTCGGGCGCACGGGGTGCGGGCTCAGTCGGAAGCTTACCCGTGGCAGGAGCGCCGGCGGGGTTGTCGGAGCGTAGCCAGGGGGCTTTGCCCAGGTCAGACGACTTGGGCGCGGGCGAGGCGGGCTTGGGCGCGGGCGTCGGAGCAGCCGGTTTGGGCGCCGCGGGCTTAGGCGCCGACGGGGTCGGTGCCATCACCGGCGTCGCTTGCTGCTGCGGAGCGCTGGCGCTCGAGGATGCAGGGGCCGCCGAGGACACGGGTTGCGGGTCCGCAGATACCGCAGCCCGTGCAGATGGAGAATGCTCCTCATGTTGAGGAGCCGGCGTGCCACCCCCATCCAGGACATAGTCGACGGTACGACGACCGAAGACCGCACTGACTGTCGGCAGAACCACCGACTGCGTGTCGGCGCGACCGAGCATCTTGATAGCAAAGGTCGAGCCCGCGGGGAACGAAACCGTGAGCTTGGAGCCGTCGTCGGCCGTGGCGCGGGCGTTGAGCAAAAGTCCCGCGTAGGAAGCCTGACGCGCCTTGACGCGCTCGACGACCTCGGCCCATTTGCGCTGGAGCTCGCCGGCGTCCTCGACCGCGGGGGTCTCGGCAGCACCGGCGGCGGCAACCTGGGCGGCGTTGTTGGACTGGGGCTTAGGTGCCGGAGCGGTGGCAGGCGCGGGGGCCGCAACGGGCTGAGGCGTCGGAGCCGGCGCAGGCTGAGGTGCAGGCGCTGCAGGCTTGGAAGCTGACACGGACGCAGAACGGGGCGCAGGCTGAGCCGTCGGAGCGGCAGCACCACGGTCCCAAGGCATACCGCCCTGGCGCACGGACGTAGCAGCGGGGGCAGCGGATGCCGCCGGGGCGGCAGCGCGGGCGCCCGAAATGAGCGTCGGCTGTTGGGCAGCAGCGGGTACGGATGCTGCAGGCGCGGCGGCCTGAGCAGCAGCCACGCTCGCCGGCACGGCGGCGTTGGCAACCATGGCCTCCAGGCGTGCCACGCGCTCGGCCAATGCCTCAATCGTTAAATCAGCCTCGGGACGCGCCAGACGCGTGCAGGCAATCTCGAGCACCAGGCGCACGTCGCTCGCGCCCCTCATCTCCAGTGCGGCATCGTCGAGCACTGTCAGCACACGAGCCAGGCGGTCGGCAGGATGCTCGCCAAAGGCAGCGGCCTCGGCAGCAAGCGCCTCGGCCTGCTCGGAGCCGCCCTCAAACAACTCGGCACGGGCACCGGCAACGCAGGCAACATACACGTCGCGCACGTGCGCCACCAGGTCGCGCGTCAGCTCCAGCAGATCGTTACCTTCCTCGACCTGCGCGCGAATAAGCCCATACAGCTCGGCAACATCGCGATCGGCAATGGCGCGGGAAAACTCGCCCAGAATCTGGTCCGAAACCTCGCCTAAAAGCGAGCGGGCGTCGTCCGCATGCACAGAACCGTTGCCAAAGACGCTCAGCTGCTCCAGCGTGGAAAGCGCGTCGCGCATACCGCCCTTGGCATGGCGCGCCACAATGGCGAGTGCCTCGTCGTCGTAATCGAAGCCCTCCTGCTCGCACACGTATGCCAGGCGATGCTCGATATCCTCGTTGCCGATGCGATGGAAATCGAAACGCTGGCAGCGCGAGAGGATGGTCTCCAGAATCTTTTGCGGGTCGGTGGTGCACAGCACAAAGATCACGTGTGCCGGCGGCTCCTCAAGCGTCTTGAGCAGCGCGTTGAACGCCGCCGTCGTGAGCATGTGGACCTCGTCGATGATATAGATCTTGTACTTGCCACGCACCGGGGCAAAGTTGACGGAGTTGATGATTTCCTCGCGCACGTTGTCTACGCCGGTACGGCTTGCGGCATCGAGCTCGTAGACATCGGGGTGGTTGCCCTCGGCGATGAGCTCGCACTCCTCGCAAGTACCGTCGGGCATGCAGCCGCTTGCACCCTCGGCGCGCGCCGCCTCGGCATTGCGACAGAGCAGCGCCTTGGCAAGAATACGCGCCATGGTGGTCTTGCCCGTGCCGCGTGGTCCGCAGAACAGGTACGCATGGGACAGGCGCCCCTCGGTGATGGCGTGCTCGAGCGTCGAGACGATATGCTGCTGGCCCACCACGGAGTCGAAGGTGAGCGGGCGATACTTTCGGTACAACGATTCCATGGGTGCTCCCCCGGGTATACTGAGTCTTGTTGCCGCGGCGGCCATGCGGTCGCACGGCATACTGCATCCATAATAACCCGTACGGCGAGCCCGCCGCGATAGGAGTCCAAAGAGCATGGCAGACGCAGAGAGCAACCTCGTTCCCTCCGAAGCAGCCGACCAGGTCGAGGTCGCGCTCGAGGAGCAGGCCGCAGCCGACGACGGCATCCTGTACCTCAACGAGTACCAGTACGAAAACGACCTCGTCACCGACTTTGCGCGCCTGGTCGCCTCGCCCAGGCGTCGCGGCTCGCTGTATGTCGCCGCGGCAATTGCCGCGCTCATCGGCATCGGCATGCTGGTGGCCGGCGGCAACTGGATCAAGTTTGGCGTCGTGCTGATCGTATTCGGCGCCTTTTTGGCCTGGTGGAGCAAAAACCTGCACCACACCCTCGCCCGCGACTTTATCGACGCCGTCGAGGCCGACGAGTCCATGGGCGGCCGCTACCGCCGCGTCGCCGCCAACGAGGACGGCCTGATGGTCTGGGGCAAGAGCGGCAAGTCGCAGTTCTTCCCGTTTGAGAAGCTCGACCACGTACTCGACGGCGAGCGCATCTTTGTGGCCATGTTCGCCGACCAGGGCGTGACGATCCCTAAGGACACCTTTGTGCGTGGTGATGCCGAGCAGTTTGGCTCCTTCCTCAAGGCGCGCATCAACAAAAAACTCCGCATCGAGACCAAGAAGAAGAAAATGAAGGCCGAGAAGGCCGCCGCCGAGGCCAAGCAGGGCGACAAGGCCCAGGAGACCAAGCGCAAGCAGAAGAAGAACAAGAAGAAGCGCTAAGACCAAACCAGACAGACAGCCTCGCATCCCGCCATCCTCCCCATGCACCCGAGCGTGCTACACTAGCAGCATCTATGCCACCGCGAACGGCTCGGCTCCGCGCCCGCCGCTCGCAAACGAACTTTAAACGCACGAGGGTTGGCCATGCCGCTTTTCTCGCAACATACCGCCCGGTTCTCGCCGGACGTTCCCTTGGAGGGCACCAGCTCTCGCGAGCTGCTCAAGCGGTACCAGCCGCTCGAGACACTTGCGACCGGCGGTTTTGGCTCCATCGAGATCTGCCGCGACACGCACCTGCGCCGCCGCGTCGCCATTAAGCGCATCCCCCTCACAGACGGCGCCGGCATGCCCGCCAGCGACATCATGGACGTCCTGCGCGAGGCGCATACTGCCGCCATGCTTCAACATCCCAATATCGTGCAGGTCATCGACTTTACGCACGACACAGCCTATGCCTACCTGGTTATGGAATATGTCGATGGCATGTCGCTGGCCGAGTTTTTGCACCGCGTGGACGGCCACTCACTTACCTTTGACGAGGCCGCGGCCATTGCCGATGCCCTGGGCCAGGCGCTCACCTTCGCCCATAGTAATGGCGTACTCCACCTGGACATTAAGCCCGCCAACGCGCTCATCGACCACTCGGGCAATGTAAAGCTCACCGACTTTGGCATGGCGCGACTGTCGTCCGCCGGTGGCTTTGGCGGCTCGCGCGGCGGCACCATCGGCTACATGCCACCCGAGCAGCTCGACATCGAGACTGGCACGGTTGACGAGCGCGCCGATGTCTTTGCCCTCGCCTGCGTGATCTACGAGGGCCTGTGCGGCAGCGCTCCCTTTATGGCCGCCACGCCCGGCGACTCGCTCGGCCGCATCATCGGCGGTGCCACCTACCCCAGCGAGCTCATCCCGCACTTTCCCCCAGGAGCCGAGGCTGCGCTCATGAGCGCCCTCTCCCCCATGCCGCAAGACCGCCCCAGCAGCATCGAGGCATTTTGCGACCAGCTCCTTGCCGGTCTGGGCAGCGTACGCGAGGGCCGTCGCAGCCTAGAACAGATGGTGGGCGAGCTTTCGGACGACGAGTGCGCGGCAGACGGCATCGAGCCATCGGCCTATGAGGACGACACCATCGAGGTCGACCCCGCACTCGGCTGGGCCGGCACGCGCTGGAGCCACGCGCGCGATTACACGATGCGCGCCATCTCGGCGCTAACGTGTGGTGCCTTTAGCTTTCTGATCATGCAGACGGCTGGCGTCGCGGCGCTTCCCGGACTTATTGCCGCAGCCATCGCGATCGGGGCGGCCGCCGGCCTGGCCCCGCAGATTGGCTCGGCTATCTCGGCCGTGGGCTTTTTGGTACTTATGGCCAACGCCACCATGCAGGCGCAGGGCATCCTGTCGATGCTGCCCGTCGCGGTGATCTTTGCCGCCGCCATGTCCGGTTGGTGGATCGCCTGGGGCCGCACCGAGGCCGCCGCGAGCGCCGCGCTCACCTGCGCGGTGGCACTTGGCTGTCTAACGGGCGACGTCCTCCTTGCCGCCGGGGTCGCCGCTGGCATCGCGGCCTTTTGGCTCAGCCCGGCAAGCGCCGCGGCCGCCACGGGGATGGGCGCGCTTTTTGGCCGCCTGGCTACGGTTGCGCTTTCCGCCGGAGGCGTGCTGGGGCTCGGCAATGTTGCCGCGGCGCTGGGAGACATGTTCTTCTGGGCTGCCGTCGCACTCGTCGCGGCGACAGCTGCACTGACATCTCTGCTGCTCAACACCCATGCCAAGCGTGCCGAGCAGGGCTCGAACCTGACTGCAATCGCTGCCATCGCCGGCTGCGGAATAGGCACCGCGGCGTCGCTCTGTCTTGCACACCATATGGAAATTGCCAGCCTTGCGGCCGCGGTCGCCGTCAAGGCGGCGGTTGCGGGAACCCTATCCTCTATAATCGTTGGGATATGCCTATATTTGCTCGGATACCAAAGAACCTATACGGAGAGTGATCTTTCGTGAACTTCCTGAACATCTTCGAGGACCACGTGGCCGGCATCTTCGGTGCCACCCGTGCCCCGTTCTCCTTTAAGAAGCTTGCCAAGCAGGCCGCTCGCGACATGGAGGATCAGACTCTGGTGATCAACGGCGTCAACACCGCGCCGGCACTCTATACCATCCTGATCGCCGCCGACGACGATCCCATGCTCGCCCCGTTCTATCCCGAGCTTTCGCGCGAAGTCCGCGAGTTTGTGAAGGCGCAGGCCGAAAAGCGCCGCTATGTGTTTGTCGGCGAACCCCTCGTTCGCTTTATGATCGACCCGCAGCTG